>CACWQE010000071.1 GCA_902762905.1 uncultured Lachnospiraceae bacterium
GGAGCAATTAAGTGCGAACGGCCCCGGCTTGGAACCAATTTTTCTAGGCCGTTGCGTCCGTTTGGCACATACGTCCGTCACTTACGCTGTGCAAGGGTGAATTAACCTAATTTTTACAGAATGGTGATTTCAGATTTAACAGGAGTTTACTAAGATATGTCTGTCGACGAAAGAAAGAGAAAAAATTCTTAGATGTAAAGATGAAAGGAAGAAAAGAATTATGAGAAAGAATGTAAAGAAGTTAGCAGCGACAGCACTTAGTTTGGTTATGTTAGGAAGCGTTTTAACAGGATGTGGCTCTAATGCGGATGCAGCAATCACGGTTGTATCAAGAGAAGATGGTTCCGGTACAAGAGGTGCATTTACAGAGCTGATGGGAATATTGGTTGATGACAAAGACAATACCGTATCAACTGCAGAGGTTACCAATTCCACTTCCGTTATGATGACTACGGTAGCAGGTGATGAGAATGCAATCGGTTACATCTCACTTGGTTCTTTGGATGACAGTGTAAAGGCAGTTAAAGTTGATGGTGTAGAGGCAACGGTTGATAATATCAAGTCTGGCGATTACAAAGTAGCAAGACCATTTGAAATCTGTATTCCAAAGGATGGAACTTCAGAAGTTGCTCAGGATTTCATTGATTATATGTTAAGTGATGACGGACAGAAGATTATTTCTGATGAAGGTTACATCAGTGTTGAGTCAGGTAAGACATATGAAGCTTCTGGAAAATCAGGCAAGATTACATTAGCTGGTTCTACTTCTGTATCACCGGTTATGGAGAAATTGACAGAGGCATATAAGAAGTTAAATCCAGATGTAACAACAGAGATTCAGCAGACAGGTTCTTCTGCAGGTATTGAGTCAGCAACGGAAGGTGCATGTGATATCGGAATGTCTTCTAGAGAGTTAAAGCCAGAAGAGTTAGATGCTTTGCAGGAGATTCAGATTGCTATGGATGGTATCTGTGTCATTGTAAATAACAATTCTTCAGTAGAAGATCTTACATCAGACCAGATCACTAAGGTATACACTGGTGAGATTACAAAGTGGAGTGAATTACAGTAATTAATAAAGTTTAATAGACTCAAACCCATATATGCATCCCGTAACAATCTGTTATCGGGATGCGTGATTGTATATAAGTGTAAAGGATCCGTGATTGTATGAAATGACGGAAATAGAAGGAAAGGATACATTATGAAGAAAAGTCATGTTTCAGAAGGTGTTATGCATGCGGTATTTTTAGTCAGTGCATGTGTATCCATATTAGCGGTAGCATTGATCTGCATCTTTATTTTTGCAAATGGTGTTCCGGCTATTATGAAGATATCACCAATTAAATTCTTAACGGGAACCAATTGGAAACCATTAGAAGATCAATTTGGTATTTTTCCAATGATCGTAGGAAGTATATATGTTACTGCAGGTGGTGTGCTGGTCGGAGTGCCAATTGGAATTCTGTGCGCAGTCTTTATGGCAAAGTTTTGTCCACATAGATTATATAAAATATTGAAACCGGCTATCGAATTATTGGCAGGTATTCCATCTATTGTATATGGTTTCTTTGGATTGGTTGTAATTGTTCCGACAATGAGAAGTCTGTTTGGTGGAAGTGGTAAGAATATTATTACAGCATCTGTTATGTTAGGTATCATGATTCTTCCAACCATTATTGGCGTTGCGGAGTCTTCTATCCGTGCTGTGCCGGACAGCTATTATGAAGGTGCATTAGGATTAGGCGCAACACATGAGCGGGCAGTATTCTTTGCGGTTCTGCCAGCAGCGAAGTCCGGTATCTTAGCAGGTGTGATCTTAGGAATTGGTCGTGTGATCGGTGAGACTATGGCGGTTGTTATGGTAGCTGGTAATCAGGCAACGATGCCGCATTCTCCATTAGAAGGAGTGAGAACATTAACATCGAATATCGTATTAGAGATGGGATATGCATCTGGTCTTCATAAGGAAGCATTAATTGGTACCGCGGTTGTATTGTTCGTCTTCATATTGATTATCAATTTGAGCTTCTCCGCAATTAAGGGTAAAGGAAGGGATTAACAGATGGAAGCAGTACAGAATATTGAAAATAAGAAAATAAATGCAAATGAGATTCAGGGCATTAACAAGCAGACGTTTGCACAGAAACTAAGTGGATATAAGAGACAGCCATTATCTTTGTTTTTATTGATTTTAGTATGTCTATCTGCTTTATTAACGGTGGGAGTTTTGCTCTTTTTGATCGGTTATATATTAGTAAATGGTATTCCGAACATTAAGCCAGAGTTGTTTGAGTGGGAATACAATACAGACAATGTATCCATGCTGCCTTCTATGATCAATACGTTATATATGACAGGACTCACCTTGTTAATGGCGGTGCCGGTTGGTATCTTCTCTGCTATTTATATGGTGGAATATGCAAAACGTGGAAGTAAGCTTGTGAAAGTTGTGCGTACAACAACTGAGACATTACAGGGTATCCCATCGATTGTGTATGGTTTGTTTGGCTATTTGATGTTTGTAATTGGATGTCATTGGGGATATACGTTGATGGCTGGTGCAATTACATTAGCAATTATGGTATTACCGGTTATTATGCGTACAACAGAGGAAGCACTTCTTTCTGTTCCGGATTCTTACCGGGAAGGTAGTTTTGGTCTTGGAGCGGGAAGACTCCGTACCGTGTTTGTAATCGTCTTACCATCGGCTATGCCGGGTATCTTTTCCGGTATCATTTTGGCAATTGGCCGTATCGTAGGAGAGACAGCGGCATTAATCTTCACCGCTGGTACGGTTGCAACAGCTGCAACGGGCGTGATGGATTCCACCCGGACACTGGCAGTTCATATGTATTGTCTGTTGAGTGAAGGGCTTTATATGAAACAGGCCTATGCAACAGCAGTTGTTCTGTTAGTTATGGTATTGGTGATCAATGCGGTTTCAGGAATGATCGCTAAGAAATTTACAAAGAAATAGTTAGAATGGAGAGAAGAATATGGATAAATTTACCATTGAGAATTTGGAATTATATTATGGTGACTTCAAGGCGTTAAAAGGAATTAACATGCATATCCCAAAGAATGAGATATCTGCATTTATTGGACCTTCGGGATGTGGTAAGTCTACTTTTTTGAAATCATTAAATCGTATGAATGATCTGGTAGAGGGATGTAAGATTACAGGAACCGCCTTATTGGACGGCGAAGATATCTATGGTGATATGGACGTCAATCTGCTTCGCAAGAAGGTGGGTATGGTATTTCAGAAACCAAATCCATTTCCAATGAGTGTCTATGATAATATCGCATTTGGACCAAGAACACACGGAATTCATTCCAAAGTAAAGTTAGATGAGATTGTGGAGAAATCATTACGGGATGCAGCTATCTGGGATGAGTTAAAGGATCGTTTAAAAAAGAGTGCATTAGGATTGTCTGGTGGACAGCAGCAGAGATTATGTATTGCAAGAGCATTAGCGGTGCAGCCGGATGTACTGTTAATGGATGAGCCGACATCTGCACTTGATCCAATCTCAACTTCTAAGATTGAGGATCTGGCAGTAGAACTTAAGAAAGATTATACCATTGTTATGGTAACACATAATATGCAGCAGGCTGCACGTATCTCAGACAAAACAGCATTTTTCTTATTAGGAGAGGTCATTGAGTATGACGACACTGAGAAATTGTTCTCAAGTCCAAGTGACAAGAGAACAGAAGATTATATTACAGGAAGGTTTGGTTGATTATGCGAAATCGTTTTGATACACAATTGGAATTATTGAACAAGGAATTGATCGAAATGGGTGCTTTGTGTGAGGAATTGATCCGGCTTTCCCAGAAAGCACTGTTAGACGATAAGGATTACATTGAAACTGCCCGGGCTAAAGAGATGGAAGTAGACCGGATGGAAAGCGATATTGAGAGCCTTTGCATGAAATTATTATTAAAGCAGCAGCCGGTAGCAAGGGATCTGCGTTCAGTATCCTCGGCTCTC
Organism: uncultured Lachnospiraceae bacterium; assembly: GCA_902762905.1. Taxonomy (GTDB): domain Bacteria; phylum Bacillota; class Clostridia; order Lachnospirales; family Lachnospiraceae; genus CAG-590. Next base: position 4,001 of record CACWQE010000071.1, read on the forward strand.
AAAATGATATCTGATATGGAACGGATTGGAGATCAGTCATTAGATATTATTGAGATTGTGGAATATGTGAAGAAATGTGACCGGGAAAGCAAGAAGTATATCGAAGAGATGTCAAATGCAGCAAGTAAAATGGTATCTGACAGCGTAGAAGCATTTGTGCGCAAGGATGAGGAATTAGCAAAAGAAGTAATTGCTTCAGATGATAAAGTAGATGCATTGTTTGATGTGATGAAGAAACGTCTGATTGAGACTATTTCCAAGGAACAGGCAGATGGAGAGATGTATATTGATCTTATTATGATTGCTAAATATTACGAGCGAATCGGAGATCATGCCACAAATATTGCAGAGTGGGTATTATACTATCTGACAGGAAACAAGGTGTCTGGAAATAAGGATTCCTAAATAGAGCAGATGAAAAAGAATCGATATTGGTATTTTGTTAAATGATATTAATTATATTTCACATACATTTAACATAGATGCGTTTGTAAAATCTATATGGATAATGTAAAATAAAGGAAAACGAAGAGACTTGTAGGAATGTAACAGATACAAGTCTTTTCCCATTATCTAAAATGAATCTGATAAAGGAGGAATGGGTCTATGATATACATGTTAGAAGATGATACCAGTATCCAGAATTTTGTATTATATACACTTAAGAATACGGGGTTTGAAGCAGAAGGTTTCGAACGACCGAGTGATTTTTGGAAGCGAATGGAAGAACAGATTCCGGATTTATTATTGTTAGATATTATGCTACCGGAAGAGGATGGCATGGAGATTCTTAAGAAAATACGGGAGAACCGCAAGACGAAGAATTTGCCGGTCATTATGTTGACGGCCAAAGGAACGGAATACGATAAAGTATTAGGATTAGACAGTGGTGCAGATGACTATGTGGCGAAACCATTTAGTATGATGGAATTAATGTCTAGAATTAAGGCATTACTTCGGCGTAGTGAAGTGAAGGAAGAGAAGAATGACACTTATCAGGTGGGATCTTTATATGTAAGTATTTCTAAACATATTGTGAAGGTGAATGGTGAAGAGGTAACAAGTCTTACTTACAAGGAATTTGAATTATTGTCCATGTTGTTACAGCATCAGGAGACGGTGTTATCCCGTGACCAGATTCTACAGGCTATCTGGGGATATGATTTTGATGGAGAAAGCCGTACCGTAGATGTGCATGTAAGAACTCTGCGCCAGAAGTTAGGGGATGCAGGCAGGCTGATTGAGACAGTCCGGGGATTTGGTTATAAGATTGGAAAGCAGTCAGAGGATTAAGAGAATAGAATTAAGCAAAGAATTAGTACGGAAAAGGGTGATACTATGATCAAGCGAATATTTAAGAACACATTCTGGGTGTCTATGGTAACGTTATTGATAGCATATGTTATTATCGTGGGCATTTTATATGATTATTTTGACCGGCAGATTAAGACGGAGTTGAAGACAGAAGCAGAATATATTGCGTGTGGAATTGAATCGGTAGGAGAAGATTATCTCGATAGTTTTGATCAGAATCAGTATGTGAATGATAAGGTAAGCACTTCACAGGCGCATAAGAATCGTATTACCTGGGTAGATTCTGATGGAACCGTTTTATTTGATTCCGATGTAGATACGGAGAAAATGGAGAATCACAAGGACAGAGAGGAGATTCAGAGTGCGTTGAAGGATGGAGAGGGCTATACAGTACGTTTTTCACATACTTTAGATGAACAGACCATATATTATGCAGTGGAATTGCCGGATGGCTCTGTGCTTCGTGTATCAAGTGCATACAATACGGTAGTTGCGATCATTATGGCAATGATGCAGCCAACTTTGTTCCTGGTGCTGCTCATTATTGTGTTGTCTTACTTTATGTCGAAGAGCGTTGCCAAGCGGATTGTGGCACCGATCAACAATATGGATCTCATGTATGGAGAGATGGATGAGGAATACGAAGAATTGGTTCCGTTACTTAAGAGAATTCGTAAACAGAATATCTTAATTGACGAACAGATGGATGACTTGAAAACACAGCAGGCAAAGTTCCAGGCGCTGACCGAGCATATGAGAGAAGGTTTCTTAGTGTTAGATAAGAAAGAAAACGTGATGTCATATAATAAGGCTGCAGTGGAATTGTTAGGGGCATCCAAGGACATTGATTATACGGGACATAATGTGATTCAGTTTGACAGGGAACGGTCTTTGCGGGAAGCGGTAGATGAGGCGATTGATGGTGTGCGAACACAACGGACATTAGAAAATGGTGACCGCATTTACCGGATCGTGGCGAATCCGATTGTGATTCAGGACGTAGTGAAGGATGAGACAGTCGAGGAGCAGGCCCCGAAAGCGGATACCGTACCAAAGGATCAAGTAGAGGGTGCTGTGGTTATTATCTTAGATGAGACAGAGAAAGAAAAACGTGAGCAGCTTCGTAGAGAGTTTACCTCGAATGTATCCCATGAACTAAAGACTCCGCTCACCTCGATATCGGGTGTGGCAGAGATCATTATGAATGGAATTGTAAAGCAGGAGGATATACCGGGATTTGCGAAGAATATTTATGAGGAAGCAGCACGGCTGATCGATCTGGTAAATGATATCATATTCCTTTCGAAGTTAGATGAAGATTCCTCGATTGGATATCAACCGGAAATGATATCCCTGTTAGATATGGCAAAAGAAGTGAAAACAAGATTGAAGATGCCATGTCAGGAAAAAGATGTATCCATCCATATTGTAGGCGAGGATGTGCAGATGGAAGGTGTAGCCTCTATGGTAGAAGAGGTTGTATACAATCTGTGCGATAACGGTATCAAATACAACAAAGAAGGTGGAAAGGTTGCTGTAACATTGCGTAAGGTTACGGAGAATGATATTCCGTATGCGGCAATCGAGGTTGCGGATACTGGTATTGGAATTGCACAGGATGATCAGGAACGGGTATTTGAACGGTTCTACCGGGTGGATAAGAGCCATTCTAAGGCAATCGGTGGTACTGGACTTGGGCTTTCTATTGTGAAGCATGTAGTTTTATTCCATCACGGTCATATTAAGATTGACAGTGTTCCGGGAGAAGGTACAACAATTACCGTATTTCTTCCAATCCATTATGCAGTTGAATCGTGCTGATGAGTTGAGTCAGTAATTGTGATTCCCTGTTGTGCATAAGTATAAGTATGCAGCAGGGAATCTTTTTGATTGCTTGAAATGTAGAAGAGATATATATAATTATGTTAATCTTTATACATCTGTGTGAATAAATATACAAAAACTGTTGCATATTATGCATAAAACAAGTATAATGAGTAACAATAAAGAAATAAAGTTCCTTACTATACACCAAAATGAAAGCGTGCTATAATAAGAAGTTGTTGTATTTCTTATAGGAAAGGAGCAGGAAGGATACAATATGATAAAAGCAGGAATTATTGGTTCTACAGGATATGCAGGACAGGAATTGGTAAGATTGTTATTAGGACATAAGGAAGTAGAGATTGTCTGGTATGGATCAAGAAGTTATATTGACAAGCAGTATTATCAGGTGTTTGGCAATATGTTCGAGATTGTAGATGCTAAGTGTTTAGATGATAATATGGATGAGTTGGCAGCAAAGGCGGATGTGATCTTTACAGCAACACCACAGGGCTTATGTGCATCTTTAGTGAATGACGACATTTTATCTAAGGTTAAGATTATTGATCTGAGCGCAGATTTCCGTATCAAGGATGTAGCAACTTATGAGAAATGGTATGGAATTGAGCATAAGTCACCACAGTATATTGATGAGGCAGTATACGGTTTGTGTGAGATCAATAGAGAGGATATTAAGGGAAAACGTCTGGTTGCCAATCCGGGATGTTACACAACATGCTCTATTCTTTCCCTGTATCCGTTAGTAAAAGAGGGCGTGATCGATCCGAACAGTATTATTATTGATGCAAAGTCCGGTACTTCTGGTGCAGGAAGAGGAGCCAAGATCAATAATCTGTATTGTGAGGTCAATGAGAATATTAAGGCTTATGGTGTGACAACACATCGTCATACACCAGAGATCGAGGAGCAGTTAGGCTATGCATGTGGTCAGAAGATCCTGCTTAATTTTACACCTCATTTAGTCCCAATGCAGCGGGGAATCTTAGTGACGGCATATGGTAATATGACGAAGGATTATACATATGATGAGGTTCGTGCCATCTATGACAGGTATTATGCAAAAGAGCATTTTGTCCGTGTCTTAGATAAGGATGTACCACCGGAGACACGCTGGGTAGAAGGTAGTAACTATGTGGATGTAAACTTTAAGATTGATGAGAGAACAAAACGGATTGTCGCAATGGGTGCGTTAGATAATCTGGTAAAGGGTGCAGCAGGTCAGGCAATTCAGAATATGAATCTGATCTTTGGCTTACCGGAGACAATGGGATTAGAGCAGGCTCCGATGTTCCCATAAAGATAACAAGAATACATAGAGAGAGGACAGGTAATAAGAGATGATTAACCAGAATAGTAATATGGATCAGGTAATCGCCAAAGCACAGACTTTGATTGAGGCATTGCCATACATACAGAAGTTTAATGGTACGAAAGTTGTTGTAAAATATGGTGGAAGTGCCATGTTAGATGAGGATCTTAAGTATAATGTAATTAAGGATGTTGCATTATTGAAGTTGATCGGTATGAAGCCGATCATTGTTCACGGCGGTGGCAAAGAGATTAGCAAATGGGTAGAGAAGATTGGCAAGGAGCCGGAATTCATCAATGGTCTGCGTGTAACAGACGCAGAGACGATGGAAATTGCAGAGATGGTGTTATCCAAGGTGAATAAGGGACTCGTTCAGATGATGCAGAAACTTGGATTAAATGCAGTCGGTATCAGCGGTAAAGATGCAGGTCTTATGACAGTAACGAAGAAGATGCCGGGTGGTAAGGATATCGGATATGTCGGTGAAGTAAAGTCAGTAAATAGCAAAGTATTGGATACATTAATTGAGAATGACTTTATTCCGGTTATTGCCCCAATTGGTTCTTCAGAGGAATTTGAGAGTTATAATATCAATGCAGATGATGCAGCGTGTGCAATCGCGAAGGCAATCTCGGCAGAGAAATTAGTATTCCTTACCGATATTGAAGGTGTATTTATTGATCCGAATGATCGTAATACTTTGATCTCTGAGATGGATATTCAGGAAGCAAAGTCCTTTATCGAGAAGGGTGTTGTTGGCGGAGGTATGTTACCAAAACTTACGAACTGTATTGATGCAATTGAGAATGGAGTATCCAGAGTCCATGTATTAGATGGTCGTGTACAGCATTGTCTGTTATTGGAATTCTTTACAGAAAAGGGTATTGGAACTGCTATTTTGAAAGAGCCTTTGTTCTAATAAAGGAGAGAATATATGAGCAGATCAAGGAAACTATGTGCAATTCTTCTTGTCTGTGTGTTATGTATGGTTGTGGGATGTGGTAAGCAGACGACAGAGACAACACAGGAGAAGAAAGCGGTTACCTATGATAACGGGATGGATAATTGGAAGAGCGAGGTAAAGGCAAAGGAACTTACCTGTTGGTATACCAACGAGGACGATAAAACCTTTTTGGAAAATGCAGCGAAGGGATTTCAGGATACTTATGGGATTCAGGTGAATCTGGTATATTATGATGGAGTCAGTCTGTTTGAGGATATGAATCAGGCGAACCAGAAGACACAGGGACCGGATGTATACATAATGGGAAATGATCAGTTAGAGTATGCGGTGTCTGGCGGTATGGCAGAGGAGAATACAACATTTGACGAGGCATTCTGGCAGAAGGAGTATCCAGAGACGGCGAAGAAAGCACTTACCTATAAGAACAAGCAATATGGTTATCCAGTTTATTTTGATACCTATTGTCTGGTGTATGATGCGAATCTGTTGGAGAATGCACCGGCATCCATTGATGATATTCTTGCATTTTTGGACGAATATGAGGATACCGGTTCTACGAAAGCGGTCTTTCGGTGGGATGTGGCAGATCCGTATGTGAATACAATGTTTCTTGCATCTTATGCAAATCTGTTTGGAGAAAATGGAGACGAATCGGGAAGCATAGAAGTCAACAATGAACAATGTGTTGCAGCGATGCAGTATTTTCAATCGTTAAGTGCATATTTGTGGATGGATAAGAGCAATATATCACATGATACCGTTATGAACCGGATCAAAGATGGAACGCTTGTGTTAGGACTTTGTAAGTCGGATATTCTGCCAACACTTTATGAGATGCAGGGACAGCAGAATACAGAAGCTGTGGATGAGAACCAGGTGGATGCGACACAGGATGAAACTGCACAGGATACAGAAGGACAGAATGAGCAGGAAAACGATAATCAGGAACAGACAGATGCGACACAGGATGATGGAAATGTAACAGGAGATAGCAGCAAAGAGTCGAAGGATTCAACCAATTATCAGATTGCTTACGTGCCAAGTCTGACAGCAGAATTGTCTTCCACAACATTATCTACTACATATGGTGCGTTTGTGAATCCATATGCCAATGATACAGCAGCAGGTAATTTGTTCGCATTTTATTTGAGTTATGCTTGCAGTGATCAACAATATGCGGGCAATGGTAAATTACCGGTGCGTAATCTAGGGGATGGTTTTGATGCCATGCAAAGCGTCTTATATGCACAGTATCTGAACTCTAAGCCGGTTCCAAAGGTTATGGTGTTAGGAGATTATTTAGTTGACAGCGGGATTGCTTTTGATGCAATCTGGGACGGACAGGATGCAGCAGAGCAGCTTAACTGGTTACAGACCACGTTAGAAGAAAAGATAAAATAAATGAATAAGATATGCAAAAAGTCTCATATACTAATAGCATGGAAAAGATTCTCATAAGAATGGAGGAAGTTAGTATGTGGGGCTTTTTGATTGCTATGATATCCGGTGCGTTAATGAGTATTCAGGGTGTATTTAATACGGGTGTAACGAAACAGACGGGGCCGTGGCTTACAAATTGTTTTGTGCAGTTGACGGGTTTCTTGGTGTGTGTTGGATTTTTCTTATTTATGGAACAGGGGAAGATCCCGATTGGAGATTTGTTTCATATTGATCGCAAATATATGCTGCTTGGAGGTGTGATCGGAGCTTTTATTACGTTCACAGTGATCCAGAGTATGTCAAGTCTTGGCCCGGCAAAGGCAATTCTTGCTATTGTAATAACACAGGTTTTAGTTGGCTATTTGATTGAACTCTTTGGACTGTTCGGAGTGGAGAAAGTGCCGTTTTCACTTACAAAGTGTGTCGGTATTGTAGTGGCTGTTGTTGGTCTGATCATCTTCAAGTGGGAGTAATCCCCTTGCACAGCGTAAGTAAAACGGACGCACGAAACATTTAGGTTACGAATCGGTTGTTTGGGATATAACATATCATCGTAGTCGCTACTCATCACTCGCAGCGGATACTAAGAATGTGCCATTTATGTTTATGCAATGCCTTTCGAAAAGTCTGCACCTTGCTCGGCTAACGTTCCTAATGCTGTCGCAAGGTGTAGGACATTTTCTTAAGGCATATATAGTGTTACGTGGCACATTCAACTACCGGCGGTTCTGAAGTACCTGCTTATGATAGATGTTATATCCTTGCAACCGATATTTATGTTATTATGTTTCGCGCTGTTTGCATCAGAATCTGCTACGCTATGCTTATCGCCACCCCCGAAGCCGTTCTTTCGTTGGCGCAGGTAATCTACTGTAATATTGAACTATAGGAATAGAAAATATCTTGAATATTACGAATATTAGCAAATCAATTTATTAATATGGTTCGTTGTGATTTCTAATAGTAATGCAAGAACAAGCAGCTATTCAACTTGTTATATAA
>CACWQE010000072.1 GCA_902762905.1 uncultured Lachnospiraceae bacterium
CTTGGTGAGGTTCTGTCGAACCTAGTGGACATAGTGTTACACTGCTTAGTGCTGCTACTGGAGCAATTAAGTGCGAACGGCCCCGGCTTGGAACCAATTCTTCTAGGCCGTTGCGTCCGTTTGGCACATACGTCCGTCACTTACGCTGTGCAAGGGTAAATGTATCTTGACATGGGTTCAGCATTGTGTGTATCATACAGATAATCAGTTGCATTCAGGAGGTTACAATGAACATTGTATTGATCGACGATGACCAATTGGTCTGCATGTCTTTGAAAATGATATTAGAAGCAAATGAGGGAATTCACGTTACTGCCATCGGCAAAGACGGCAGCGATGCGTTACCACTATACCGGAAATTTCACCCAGATATTTTATTGATGGATATCCAGATGCAACAAATGAGCGGAACCGATGCACTTTCTGATCTGTTAGATGAATTTCCCGATGCCAAGGTATTGTTTCTTACCACCTTCGTGGATGATGAATACATAGTAAAAGCCCTTGAGCTTGGTGCTAAGGGCTATATTGTAAAGCAGAATTATGAGACCATCCTGCCCGCATTAAATGCGGTCTATTCTGGTCAGAATGTATACGGCAGTGAGATCATGGAAAAGATTCCGGAACTTATGAAGTCCAAGGATACCTTTGATTATTCCCACTATGATATCTCTGATAAGGAATATGAGATCATCACCTTAGTTGCCGATGGATTGAGCAATAAGGAGATTGCCTCCCAGTTATATCTAAGCGAAGGAACCGTCCGCAATTACTTAAGTACCATATTAGAAAAGCTAGGCCTACGGGATCGCACACAATTAGCCATATTCTATTATCAGCACAAGTAATGCACTTGCGAACTACCATACTAGCAAGATTGCGTTACCTTTATTTCAATAATATCTGCATCAGGAATTCCGTTACCACTGATTCCGGATCACATCCCCCTTCAGGTACAGATTCCCCCTCACATATAGCGGCAAGATCTATTATCTTTACAGTTTTGTCCACAAAAAAACATAAAAGTCTCTGATTTTCAGACATAACACATTCTTCTATATTATGCTCTGTGCGAGTTAATACATATTCTGGCAAGTTCTCAATCTTCTTGATATACAAACTATCCTGCGAACATTTTCCACTTGAAATCTCTAGAAATGTCATCTCATCATATTCTTTTAAATTATGATGTGCCAGAATCTCTTTTATGTTCTGCCTACCACTTGGTATTACACGTTCCTGCACCCACAAGCGGCTGATGTCACGCGGAATGGTATATATATGTTGTTTGACATAACTTGTAAATAGAAGCGGTGCCGTCCATTCATCTAAATATTCCTGTAACTCTATGATACAGGTCTTTTCTTTTTCGTAATATAACAGCACACCCATGGATAGCTCCAATTCCGCATCTATGATCTCGAAAATTTTCATATATTATCATCCCTTCATCCATTTTTCCTGAAGAATCTGATGTCTCTCATAAATCATATTCCATATCTGGTCTAGAAAAACCTCTGACAATATTCCATCCAGCCCTTCAAAAAGTATATCCCGATCCGTTGCCTTCAATTCATTCGGAAATACATTGGGTCTTCCCTTTAGGAATTCCAGATTCTCATAACACGAATATCCCCCGATGAAATTCTGACATCGTTTATCCTCTAATATATCAAATTCGGCTGCTGCCTCCTTTTCCGATATTGTTTGACGCACGTCAAATATATTGATAAAGTAAAAAATCTGCCAGCAGATACTCTCTGCTGACAGATATAATACATAAATCATACTAATTATAAAAGCTCTTTCAAGATCTGATTCACCATACCCGGATTTGCCTTACCCTTCATAGCCTTCATTGTCTGTCCGACTAAGAATCCAATTGCCTTCTCCTTACCGTTACGATAGTCTTCTACCGACTGTGGATTGTCTGCAATGACCTTCTCGATCGTTGCACGAAGTGCACCTTCATCATTGACGGTCTTAAGACCCTTCTCTTCCACGTATTTGTCCGGATCAATATCCTTGTCAAAGATGATCTCAAATACTTCCTTGGCAACACTGGAATTAATCGCCTGGGAATCTACTAACTTGATCAATTTGGCAAGATTCTCTGCGGAGAATGTAATATCCTCTGCATCCATCTCATGCTCTTTCAACAGACGCATGGTCTCTACCATCAGCCAGTTGGATACCTTCTTTGGATTTGCTCCTAATGCTACAGTCTCTTCAAAGATATCCGCCAACTTCTTCGTACCGGTCAAGATATCTGCATCATACTCTGGCAGACCATATTCTTCCTGATATCTTGCTTTCTTCTCCTCACGGAACTCCGGCTGCTTTGCGCGGATCTCATCTAACCACGCATCACTGATAAGGATCGGAACAAGATCCGGGTCCGGGAAATAACGGTAATCCTGTGCATCCTCTTTCGAACGCATTGCATAGGAATATTCTTTTGCATCATCCCATCTTCTCGTCTCCTGAATGACCTTCTCACCGGACTCTAACAGGTCGATCTGTCTCTCTCTTTCATTCTCAATTGCTCTGGCAATTGCCTTAAAGGAATTGAGGTTCTTCATCTCGGTTCTGGTACCGAACTCCTCTGCTCCAACCTCACGGATAGAGAGGTTCACGTCAGCACGCATGGAACCCTCATTCAGTTTACAATCGGATGCTCCAAGATACTGAATTGTCATACGGAGCTTATCCAAGTAAGCAATCACTTCTTCCGCAGAACGCATATCCGGTTCTGATACGATCTCGATCAAAGGTACACCGGAACGGTTATAATCTACCAACGAACTATCGGTATATGGATCATGCACTAACTTACCGGCATCCTCCTCCATATGAATCTCATGAATACCAATCCATTTCTTCTTGCCATCTACCTCAATCTCCACTTTACCATTCCGGCAGATTGGGTAATACAACTGCGAGATCTGGTAGTTCTGTGGATTATCCGGATAGAAATAATTCTTACGGTCAAACTTACAATTCTGTGTGATCGTACAATTGGTAGCAAGACCAACTGCAATTGCCTTATTCACAACTTCCTTATTCAATACCGGAAGGGAACCCGGCATACCGGTACATACCGGACATGTATGTGTATTCGGTGCTCCTCCAAATGCAGTCGAGCATCCGCAGAAAATCTTCGTCCTGGTGGCTAATTCTACATGCACCTCTAAACCAATGACTGTCTCATATGCCTTACTCATGCCTAAGCCTCCCTTTCTACTGCAAATGCAGGTCTTTGATATTCTCTCGTCTGCTCAAATGCGTATGCAGCCCGAATAATACTCTTCTCGTCAAAATGCTTTCCAAGAAGCTGTAAACCGATCGGAAGTCCGTTGCTGTCCTGTCCACAAGGAAGGGAAATGCCCGGAAGACCTGCTAAGTTCACAGATACCGTATAGATATCTCCCAAATACATCTTGATCGGATCGCTTAACGACTCACCCATCTTAAGTGCTGTTGTCGGTGCAACCGGCCCTAAGATGACGTCATACTTTTCAAATGCCTTATCAAATGCACCCTTAATCAATGCCTTGGTACGAAGTGCTTTCATATAATATGCATCATAATATCCGGAAGAAAGTACGAAAGAACCAAGCATAATTCTACGCTTCACCTCCGGTCCAAATCCTTCGGAACGTGTCTTCTTATACATGTTATGAAGATCTGTGTACTCTTCGGTACGATAACCATACTTCACACCATCGAAACGCTCTAAGTTAGAGCTTGCTTCTGCCGATGCGATAATGTAATATGCCGGAATTGCATATTCTACCAAGCTCAGATCAAATTCTTCTACAATCGCACCCTTAGCCTCTAATGCCTTCGCTGCCGCTAATACCGCATCCTTTACTTCCGGGTCCAATCCTTCCCCAAGATAATCCTTTGGAATACCGATCTTCATGCCCTTCACATCATCTACCAATGCACTTGTGAAGTCATCTCCTGCTTCCTTTACGGAAGTAGAATCCTTATCATCCTTACCGCAGATTGCCTCTAAGATGGTCGCACAGTCCGTTACATCCTTTGCAAGCGGTCCGATCTGATCCAAAGAAGAACCATATGCGATCAATCCATAACGGGATACACGTCCATATGTTGGCTTAATACCTGTTACGCCACAGAATCCTGCCGGCTGGCGGATACTTCCACCGGTATCGGAACCTAATGCATACGGAACTTCCTCTGCCGCAACTGCTGCTGCAGAACCACCGGAAGAACCACCCGGTACTCTTGCAAGATCCCATGGATTCTTAGTCTCTCCATAATAAGAAGTCTCCGTTGTGGAACCCATTGCAAATTCATCCATATTCGTCTTACCAACGATCACTGCTCCTGCTGCCTCTAACTTCTCTACTGCAGTTGCGGTAAATGTTGGTACAAAGTTACTCAATATCTTAGAAGAACAGGTTGTCAACATACCATTGATACACATATTATCCTTAATGGCAACCGGAACTCCGGCTAATGGTCCGGTCAGTGTTCCATCGTCGATCATCTTCTGTACTTCTTCCGCTCTTGCCAATGCACCCTCACGGTCAATCGTTACAAATGCATTGATATCCTTATCTTTTGCTTCCAAACTATCAAGATATGCTGTTGTTGCTTCCACAACCGATATCTCTTTGTTCCGTATCTTCTTGCCGAGTTCTACGGCAGTCATACTCAAATCCATGTTGTTCTCCTTCCTGTCTTAGTCAAATGTCTTAGGCACCTTGTACGCTCCATCCTTCTGCTCCGGTGCATTCTTTAACATATTCTCTCTGTCATCCCCATTGGTTACAACATCTTCCCGAAATACATTGTGCACAGAAAATGTATGACTCATTGGTTCTACACCATCTGTATCTAACTCATTTAACTTACCGACATACTCCAACATATTGGACATATCGTTCTTAGCCTGCTCCTTCTCTTCATCGGACAATTCCAGCTTGGCAAGAATTCCTACATACTCAATTGTCTCATCCGTTATCTGCATAATATACCTCCTGTCATCTATTCTATACGAAATAAATGACCAGCTATCTACTACTCATATCTCGTATATTGCAATCCTCATGAAAAATCCCAGAGTCATAACAACTCTGGGACGACTCTGTCACTTTCACAGTTAGTCTGATACTAGCATAAATACACGCCAAATGCAAGTAAAAACCTTACCTGTTAAGATTAAACTGTGCCACAAAATCTTTGATCACATTGACGGACTTGTTACATTCCTGAAGCTTATCATACCCATCCATAACCAGACTCTGCGTGTTGCCGGACTTTTCTGCAATACCACTGATTCCGTTTGTAGACTGCTCCACCATATAATTAATATCTGCAACTGTATTACTGATCTGGTCAATATGCTGCTGCAGATCAACAACTGCCGTTCCGGTCTCCTGCATAACATGCTGAAAAGCGTCCGCATCCATACGATACTGCTCTCCCATCTTAGCAAAGTTATTATAGTCCTCAAGAACCGTGTTACCAAGAAACTCCATAATGGTTGTCAGACACTCTGTCATATTCGTTACTGCTCCATTTACTTCATACACAATGGAATCAATTGTGGAAACCGTGTCTAACGTCTGGGAAGCAAGCGTTCCGATCTCAGAAGCTACTACCGCAAAACCTCTTCCTGCTTCACCGGCTCTTGCAGCTTCTATATTCGCATTGAGTGCCAACAGATTCGTCTGGGAAGAGATATCCTTGATATTATCCGTCAGTACATTGATCTTCTGTACCGCCTTCGACTGTTCCATGGCTTCCTCACTCTTCTCTTTCATTACCGCATACATCTGATCTGTCTTATTGCGGGATTCCATGCTGATCCGTTCCATCTCCTCTGCTCTTGCCTGGATCTGTCCCGAATTATTCTCGCCATCCACCGCTAATTGATGAATACTGTCAGAGCTTTGCTTCATAATCTCTACATTCTCCACAATCCGTTCTGTATTCGAGCTCGTCTCCTGCATTCCCGCAGCCAGCTCCTGTGTTACCGCTGAATTATCCTCCGCAAAATCGCTATTCTGCTTCATAAGCTGATTCAGGTCTTCCGTATTCTCTTCCAATATCTGTTGTGTCTGCTGAAGGTCTTCCATCAGACCGCATAACGTCTTACGCATCTTGTGGATCTGCTTCGCCATAACACCAATCTCATCCTTTTGCCGGCGAAGCTTACCTCCGTTCTCCGTCGGGCTAAAATCCAACTGTGCTGTCTGATCAATGATAGCGGTCAACTGCCGGATTGGGTTTGCCATCCTGGTACCTATAACAGTTCCAATTACCGCTGCGATCACAACGGCTATCAGCATTGCAGCTAGTATCATCCGAACCAGGCTGTAAGCCTCTCCGTATATCTCATCCTCCGGTGCAGTCAGAACAAACTTCATTCCATTATCCAAATTATTGTATAGCAACTGCTTCTTCGTTCCCTGATAAGAATACTGCATTGCTATTCCCTGCTTGTCATCATCCGTTATGATCTCTGTAGCCTTAGCAAGTGATGGATCCATATCCGTGATCATAGTTCCATTATCTGCCTGCTTATGATAAGTGATCGCTCCATCCGCATCCATCAGAAATGCATATCCTGACTGATAGATCTTTGTCTCGTCTACCAGATCTGTAATCTGTGAAAAATCAATATCCATGCCGATCACACCGATCGAAGTTCCGTCTTCCGCAAAGAGTGGTACCACATAAGAGATCATGTAGATATTAACATTCTCATTCATGTATGGAGACATCCAGATTGCTTTCCCTGCCTGAACCGGAAGATAATACCATCCCACATGCTCCATATCCCCTTCTTCATACATAGAAAAATCGGTCGGTGTCAGAGATTCTAAATCACTATCAAGGGATGGTCGCTGTGCAAATATACCGGAGGTCGGATTGGAATACTTCGGATTATACCGAAGATACACTGTCACCGCTCCATTGGTGTGATTGGCAAAATTCAATACCGTCTTCTCCACCTTGTCCGTATAGCTGTCAGCATATTCCTTGCTCTTCACAAACTTCTCATAATCAAAACCACTCATTGCAACTTCGCTCATTGTATCTACCGACTGTTCGATCTTCTGAATCACCGAGTTGATCTCTCCTGCTTTCTTCATCCCTGTCAGTTGCATCTTGGCTACCGCATCATTCCCTGCTGTCTTCATTGAATTCGAGATCGCAAGAACTCCGATCAGAACTGCTGTCAACAATGAACAGGTCAATATAGACACGATCAGTTTCATCTTAATAGACTTCATAAGTATCCTCTTTCCTTTTCAACATATATCCGGGTTATTCCAATTTTCCTATATCTATGAATCAACCACGAATGCTTTCTCTCATTGTACCACAATCCGGGCTATATATCCATGAAAATTATCTTTGCAAATTGCATCTGATATATACACAAATTGTCAAAACATTGTGATACCGGGGATTGTTTACTTTCATGCCAAGTAAAAGAGCAGGAAATCATTCCTGCTCTTTTATCATAGTAAGATAATCAATATTTAATTACCCCATTCCTTATCCTTTAAATTCACCATAGCCTACTCCTCCTTAAATTGCCAGTTTATTTTTATAATTGAACCAATTTTAGGTTTCGTAATATTACACGTATACTTGTTATATATAGTATTATATTCATGTTTTAACTTAGGATGTGTTAGATTCTCTTCTTGATTAAGAATCTTCAAAAGACATTTTGGTTCTCTTTCAAGAAGTATATCACTTTCAAAAGAAATTGTATAGTAAAAATTCCGTATTGGATTTGTAATTCTAATACTCGTACTATTTCCAACCTCTAAGTCTGATAGTAGCTGTTCATCATTTATTGAACTAATATCAAGTTTTCCATCCTTGACAGGATACATTCCTGGAATACTCATTACATAAACAACCTTATATTTTTTATTAGGATATATTCTACTATAATTAAATTTGAAAAACCACCTGAGAACTTTATCATTATTCTTTAAAGATATATTCTCATTATCATTTTCATCATCTTCATCTGTCCAATAATTTTCTTTAATTGACGAAATAATATTATCATCCGAATAAAACCAGAAACCATATTGTGAAAATCTATCACGAATATGCGTCTTTCGCATATCTACCAATGATGGAAAAGCTGCATCCCTCTTACCGTCAGAAATATCCAAACTTCTTTTAAGGAGTGTTTTTTCTTTTTTATTGAATACCATATCAAATTCATTTATTATAACACCCGTTCCATCTCCATAAACTGTAACATGTTTATGATAATTTTCAAAATAATGCGTTATTTTGCTATTACGAAACGAAAAATGCGAATGTATAAAAAAACCAACATCTATCCCATTTTTTGCAATTGTAAAAATACTTTGTATATTTGATAATATCGCTGACAACACATCCATATTCTATCCTTATCACTTGTTTTATAAATATTTCTATATCTTTTGTATATTTTATATACTTATAATAGCATACTCTGTTTCGTGAAGCAAGAACATACAATTAAATTCACATAATTTTCATTAAGATTCGACTCATCTAGAAAGAAAACATTCTTTACAGCTTTATTTATGTCGAAATCTGGCAGCAATCGAAAACAGTCCATCTACCATATCTACTATTGGCCCTACTCCTCCAATCACTGTCACCAATTTACTTTCACGATAACACCCTATTACAAAAACTACCATTCCAGTTACAAATAAAATCCACTTAATAATAACTTTATTTCTCGCTTTTCTTTTCACCTCACATTCATCATGCTCGCGGAGTCGTTTCTGCAAATCCTCAATCTGTTTATCTTTTTCCTGTAAATCCTGTTCGTGCGTTTGAATCTTTTCCTCTTTCTTCTGTATTATCCCTTTTTGCTCCTCAATACGTTGAGCATTTTCTAATGCTATTGCAGATTCTGCCTCTGCCCGTTCATGTTCAATCTTCACTGACTGTTCTAATTCTACATGTCGTTTCTCTAAATTTTCCACTCGCTTCAATGTTTCTAAATGATTATTACGCTCTTCTTCTTGTTTACTAATCATTTCCTCAACAGAACATTCAGATAATGCACATGTCTCAGCTAATATCTCTCTTGTTACACCATCGGGTGTTACACAATATTTTCTTAATTCTGCACATTGCCTAACCGCTTGATCTTGTGTAATCTCACCCTCCGCAAAACTTCTTTTAATATTATGATGAAGTTCTGATATATTTTTATTAATCTGACTAGTCATAATGATCTTTGCCTGTGCCACTACATCAATAGACATTAATGTATGGCCACGAGAGAATCCTTTATTCATCTGAAACCAAAATCGACTCGTTAATACTTCCGGAGAAATCACTCTACGACACTGCTTCTTGACAATCAATGTATCAGCATCTCCATCTAATTGTGCAGCCAGATGATTCCGTGTAACCATAATATAACTGCAATTTTGAAAGTTTGTGGACTCATGACCCTCCCGTAGCAAACTTATGTAATTTATTCTTTTTAAATACCTTTCTACTTTTTTCTTAGATTCCCTATCTACACCATATTTTTCAATAAGCTCTTTGCTTTCTATATTATTGCTCCAATTATTCGGATTATCATACATAGACTTATCATCTTCAAATATAGCCATACTTTGCAGTAAACTATATAAATTTGCCTTCATACTAATTACATCGCTCGGAGTTTCACAATGATTAACAATATAGAACATCGCTGTCTCAGAAGGATCCAAATCCTTTTCAAGACGAACAATACTCTCAGCAATATCAAAGTAATGATCAATACGTTCTCTCTCTTCCGAAAAATATTTTATTGAAATTATTCTACTTCCCGATTTGCGTGTTGCGACTACATTTATTTCTTGAACAAGTTCGTATAGCTCCTTAATTAAGGTCTGATATATTTCTCCGCTGTAACCTGCCAAATAGAATATAATATCCATATCAAAATATAAAGTTAATGGATTTTTCCATGTTCCTAATTCATTTAATTCTTCGCACCAACAAATACCACTATATAATATAAATCCTTCCTTAATTTGATTAAGCGTACATAAAAATTCCTGTTGATCCTGTTTCGCGAGTATGAATTCATTTATTTCATCCGTATACTTTCCAACTGTACACTCATCAAGCAGGAAAGCTCTTAATTCTGTTGTTATCTTATCATTCGAGCACTTTTCTTGTGTCTTGGATTCAATGTATTCCGATAACTCTATCATAAGTGGAGCAAATTGCGCTTTTTGTTCCTCAATCTTATTAATTGCATCTGATTCGGACAATTCCCTCTTTAACCTTGGCATAATATAATATTTATTATTAAGCTGTTCTATATCCTCTTTTTTATGTTTCCGTAACATTGTAGTAAATACAGCCACCGGTATATTATTAAATCCATAATCCTCTGCAAAATAGCTATTTAAATCAGAAACTTCAAATTCCCTCAGTTCTCTTTTAGCTAAAGAATTTTTGGTAAATTCCCAAATAATATTGTATACATTCTTATCATTATCATATAATGACTTAAATACTGCTAATGCTGCTAATTCCATATGCATATTTTCCATATTCCCACCTATCTCTCATACTAACTAAACATAATCAAAAATCTTCCCAATATATTCTACGATAAAAATATCACGGCAAAATCATATAATTATTCACGCCAAAACAAACCAATAATATATCCTATTTATTAAATATTGAAAAAACAACTCCCCACAGAATTCATTAGAAACACCTGGCACATATATACATGCACCACAATAGATAAATATTAAGAAATGGTCTGATTGTACAATCAGACACTATATGAAAATAAATCCCTTTTTAATGATAAGTGTTGTTTATCATATCCCCACAAACAGTATAACTCTATATCCTACAAATTTCAACAGGAAATATATCAATCCGACATCATTTTAAAAATAAAGCATATTAAAAAGCCGTATCACTGACACGGCTTTCTAAATTCTCTAATTCTATATCCCGTTTTCTCCACTTGGATGTCTCAATCCCCTCACCCCACTTCATAAATGACTGTCCCACCTACCCTTATTTTTCCTATACCTATCAATGTACATACAATATTACAAACTCGAATACCTGTAACATCTATATCAAAATTAACAGATCCCCTAACTCTTTCCTTATACCTCTTTGCATATATACGCAATCATATCTTCAAAATCATCTTGAATATTCTACACATAATGTAATATGCTTATACAGAATGGTGCTACCGATAGACGGCTAGCCCTGATTACAAACGTTACAAAAACGATTGCAAAGTCTTCTGAGGCCTATTGGCGGTCTTTTTTGCTTGTGTTCATATGTTCTTCATCTTCACTCTTGCGGGCTAATCGTTCGATCTTCTCCACAATCTTTCCAACTGCAACTCCGGTTCCAAAAACTGCAAGAATAAACGTCCGTCCGCTATTTTTATTAATTTATGCTTTTAGGTTCGTAAACCAGATACCAGCATCCTTACCTATTACCTCTGCAATTGTGCCAACTTAGCTTCCAGTTCTGCAATCCTGGCATCCTTGTTCTCCAATTGTGTTCTCTGGTCTGCCAACTGTTCTTCCAAGTTACGGATCTTCTTACGAATCCCCTTCTCCCGGTTACGAAGTGTCTCTTCTGCATCGTACTGAAGCTGTATCGCATCATCTGACATTAATGTATTCATCCGGTTGATCACAGGTTCAAATTCCTTATACTGTTGTGCAATACTCATAAGATCACCCCTTGTCTTTGCCTGAAACAGGCGGGCCCAGACATGTGCAATACTCATAAGATCACCCCTTGTCTTTGCCTGAAACAGGCGGGCCCAGACATCACGCTCATTGTCCCAGTCTTTCTGCGTTGCAAGTTCTATCTGATTTAAGTCTAACACATAGAGCTGGAATTTGCCAGTGTATTCATTATGATTTTTCACATTCAAAAGGCGGTACGATGCGAAAAATTCCGGATACTCTTCAAACAAAGTAAAGTCTAAGATTCCGATATGCACAGCCGATTTCGTATCGATATAATCATCTCCCCGGTTCAGGTTATCATATGACCGGCACAGATATCCTACGGAGCGTTCCGGCCAGTTACCGTAATTGATCAACTGCAATTCAATATTGACATATGTATCATCATTAAGCAACAATGCCACATCCAATATGAATCCTTTTCGCTCAATTGCCTGCCCTACCTGAATATAAATGTCTATTACAGATGCATCAATTGCACTCTGAAATAGACATCATAACTGATTCTTCCACCCTCTTCAATTATGCCCACAACTTAGCCGGATATACACCAGCGGCGATCATCTCACGGAAGCCTTCCTGTGCCAATGCCGTATCTTCCTGATAGGTAATTCCGATCCACTTATCATTCGTCTCCCGCACCTCAACTTCCACCTGATTCTTATGCAACAGATCACCTACACGAATCGGGATCAGATATTCCTTCTTGAGCGGATCCTTACTGTCGTCTTCTAAGAACTCCACAAATCCATCTTCTAATACCCGGAATAGCTCCGGTCCCGCCGCCCACATATTCATTGATACATGGGAATCCGGTGTGATCCACCTGCTGACTTCGTCGTTATCACACTGTACCGTATTATCCGGGTTCACCGCAATCCCGGTTGTCTCAACAACTATAAAGTTATAATTAAATATGTACAATAAATATTAAATAAGAATGTACAAATGTTATGATATATGAGTTATAAGGAGGAACTCATAATGATATTAAAG
>CACWQE010000073.1 GCA_902762905.1 uncultured Lachnospiraceae bacterium
GTCATAAGCATATATACTCCCTGCTCTGTAAACACATAAGGTTTGTATTTTATATTTGAACCTCTTCCCATATTCAAGGTGAAATTTTTGCACCTTGAAAGATTTTCCACTTCTTCATCATCCAATTCAAACATAAAATCATCGCCTTCAAATTTGGCAATGTTATTCTTAACCTGCCTTTTAAAATTTTTGGTCTCATACCCATAAATTTCTGCTAGGTCTGAATCAAGCATAACTTTTTTCCCTCTAAATTCATAAATCCGATCCTTCATGTATTCTTCTGTAATTTCAATTACTGCATTTTCTTTCTTCTTATCTTCTGCCATAAATTTCCTCTCTTGTTTTGCGGTCAAAAAATTTGACCGCAAATATTTTCCGTTTCATATTTACGTTACAAAAAATCCACCACAAAACCCATACAATCATTTTATAACACTATAAAAATGGTCTACTCATTATCCTCTACTTCCCTCACCTTATCATAATAAGCCTTATATCGATAGATCGTCCTCTCACTGACATTGTTCCGTTTCGCAATTTCTACCATTGTCATGCCGCTCTCATACCCAACAACAAAATCATTGTAAATTGCCATCCACTTGGCGTTATGTTTCTTCCGACCGCTCAATTTACGATTTCTGTAATACTCCAATTCCTCACGAAGTTTGGCATTCTCTTTTTCCAACTCCTCAATTCTTTTTAACGCCTCTTCAAGTGTTACCAATTTCCCCATTAACCTGTCCTCCATTCATGTCATTCTCATTTTGTCTATATTATAAATATTTGTGTTGCTTTAGTCAATCCGATTATGTCATGTTGTGTCATTTTTTACAATAATTTTTATACAATCGAAATATCGCTGAAATCATTTACATGCCAAACTTCTCTAAAAGCAGCACTCAAAAATACTACCTTTTGTCTTAAAACCTTATATTTCAAGCCTTTTGACGGCTATCCCTATTTTACGTCTCGTAATGCCTTGTATGAATAAATCACGTCCTCAACTTCATCTCCAAGCATCTCCACAATTATATCAATATCCGGAAGAATACAACCAACATTTTTGCCATTTCCCTCCCAGATAAAGATATAATCACTGAACTTTGGATTACCTGCATCTGTATATAAATAAAAAAGCATCTATGCTCTTCTCACGCATAAATGCTCCACTATTATCTACTTATAACTCATGCTTATTATAATGGTCTTCTATCTTTTTATTACACCAAATATCCAATGGTATGAAAAGCAATAAGACAACAAACATTATTATAACCGTCCACACAAATGCTCCATTTAAAAAATGATCCGCTATAATTTCAGCAATGCAAAGTGCCATGATTGTTAATATTATGTCTTTGATTCTTTTTATGAGATTACAATTTTTAGTATTTTTATCCACCATGTTATTCGATATCCTCTCTATTTTCTCTAACCAATCTTTCAAATACATCCCCTTCAATAGTTCTGACCATCAGTGCATTCAGATAGGTCTTTATCAATGTTTTTCCTCCACATGTCGGTTGGCACACCCCCACGACTCCTTTTATCTTGTATCTCTCACCTCACCGCCATATCTTTCGGTCAACTCCCGTACTACTCCGCTATCTCGCAACAGAACGTTAATTTGCATTTTCTATTCCTTATTCATATCCAACGCAAGACCAATCTGCCAAAATCCCATATCAAGTAATTTCATCTGTGGATGATTTAATTATCAAATCTACTGTATCTACGCCATTCACCACCTATTCATTGCAAGTGAATATCTGAAAACAGAGACGGAATAAATTATACATATTGCTATTCCTCCGTATTCTCCTTATCTCTCTCAGGCAATACTGGATGCTGCATATAAAATATTTCCTTCTGTCTTTCTATCTCTGCTTTCAACTGCTCTTTTGTTGGCAGATATGTGAGATATTTTGACATAAAAAGTCTGTCATTATCATGTAGTACAGAGTATCTTGCTATATCCTCATCTGTTTCTGCACAGAGTAATATTCCAAGTGTAGGATTATCCCCCTCTTTACATTTTAACTCATCATACATACGGACATACATATCAATCTGTCCCACATCCTGATGCGTGATTTTTCCCATTTTTAAATCTATAAGCACATAACATTTCAACTCAATATTATAAAAAACAAGATCAATAAAATAGTCTTCTGTCTCCGTAACAATATGCTGCTGTCTGGCAACAAAAGCGAATCCCTTTCCCATCTCCATAAGAAAGTCTCTGATATGTGTTAAAATAGCCGACTCCAAATCACTCTCAATATAAGAATCCTCATTTTTAAAACCCAAAAATTCTGCAACGATCGGACTTTTTAACAATTCAAATTTATTCTTTTGATTTTCGGCTGTTTTCTGTAGCATTTCATTAATAATTGTATCTTTCTTTGGTGACTGCATCAATCTGTAATAATATTGCGTACTGATATTTCTATCCAAAGTCCTGACACTCCAGCTTTCGTTTGCAGCTTCGTTCATATACCACAATCTGGCATTTTCATCAGACACACGTAAAAGTGCTCTAAAATGAGACCAATTCAGATTGTGAACACATGTGTTCACAATTTGCTCATCCGGCTTTTATTTAATCCACCCGCTTAAGCTTCACAATGCTTTCACAATGCAGCGTATTCACAAACTGATCCACTGCACATCCCTTAACAACCCGATATCCTCTCGCCTGAAAGATCTCTAAATCCCTTGCAAGGCTGGTTGGTTTGCAAGAAATATACACAATCTCATCCACCCCGTAGGCAATGATCTTATCCAATGCTTTCGGATTGCAGCCGTCTCTTGGTGGATCTAACACAATAATGTCCGGTTTCTCTTTAATATCATCAATAACCTTCAGGACATCCCCTGCGATAAATTCGCAATTCGTAAGACCATTTAAGGCTGCATTCTCACGAGCCGCATCCACGGCTTCTTCCACGATCTCTACACCGATCACTTTCTTCGCAACCGGAGCTAACATCTGCGCGATCGTTCCGGTTCCGCTGTATAAGTCAAAGATCACTTTATCCTTTGTCTCTCCTACATAAGAGCGTGCGGTCTCATATAACACTTCCGCACCCTTGGAATTAGTCTGGAAAAAAGAAAATGGGGAGATCTTAAATGTCAGACCTAAGATCTTCTCATAGATATAGTCCTGTCCGTATATGGTCACGATCTTTTCCGGTACAACCGCATCCGACAAGCTGTCATTATGTGTATGGAGAAATCCTACAATTGTTCCGTGCAAAGGAAGTGCAAGTAACCGGTCTACTAACTCTGGCAGGAAGAGCCGCTGTTCTAATTTCTCATCAGACAGGTGTACGATCTGCTTTCCTATCTCACTCTTCTGCCCTTCATGAACATCCACTCCTTCTGCACCAGTTTGCAGGCTCGCATCACTCTGCAATCTCTCGCCATCCTGCAATTCCTTACTATTACCGGATTCTTCTTTCGTATCATTTCCATCTGCTGAATAGTCCTGCGTGGTCGTAACCAGATTCACAAGAATATCTTTACTGCACGATGCCTGTCGGATGACTAAATGCCGCAACACCCCGACATGCTGCATCTTCTTATAAAATGGCACTTCTTTTTCTGTATAGAAATCAAGGATTGCCTTAAGTATCTGATTATAGTCATCATCCACGATCGTACAGTGATCGACCGTTACAATATCATGAAAGCTCCCCTTCTTATGCATGCCAAGTGCAAGAGGTCCTCCCTTATAGGCATCTCCAAATGAATACTCCATCTTATTCCGGTAGCCCTCCTGAACCGGACTCCCTTTGATCCCTTCCCAGCAGAATGCATCTTCTTTTTTATCCGCAGTTAAAATCACAGGTTCTAACAGACCACGAACCTGTTCTTCCTTTAACGCAAGCTGATGCTCATAACTCATCGTCTGGTAAGCACAGCCACCGCACACACCAAAATGTGGACAATCTGCCTGCTTATCTTCTAACGCTGAGCGTTCTAACACGTCTAAAAGGCGACCTTCTCCGCCGCCTTTTCTAAGTTTCTTAATGGAAAACTGCACTTTCTGTCCTTTCAGTGCTCCTTTAATACAGATCTCCCGATCCTCGATCTTCACATACCCTTTATTAGGAAAAGTGTAACGTTCCACCACTCCCTCATAAACCTGTCCTTTTTTCAAATCTCTATCTCACTTTCTATCATTTTCTCAGACAACTTCTACTACGATATCAGGTCGCTTATCTCCTGCCAATTCCTAATAGAAGTTTCCGTAAAAATCCCGCAAAGAAGACTTTAACAAGCCCTGCGAATAATGGAACTCTCCATCCTTATCCACATCAATCATCATAAATGTATGTTTTCTTCCGTCCTGTCTCGGATACGATATACTTCCGGGATTCAACAATGTAATATCCTTATTACGTTCTAAATACGGTACATGCGTGTGACCAAACATAACGATATCATAGCCATTGTCGATTCCATACTGGCGCAGCTTATCCAGTCCTGCTCCCACATAAAACCGGTGCCCATGTGTAATAAATACCTTCTTGTTTGCTATCATAAAGGAATCCGTCGCTGGAAGATCAATATCGTAATCATTATTACCGGCTATCATGTGTGTCTCGCAATTTGCAAGCTGCCGGATATACTCCGGGCCACGCTCAATATCGCCTAAATGAATAAACATATCAATATCGCCAACCTGTTCGATTACCTGTTTGACATCATCATTTTTCCCGTGGGAATCACTAATTACCAATATCCGCATCTTACCGTATCGTCCTTTCGTCCGTGTTTACTCTATGGATTCATCCTACTTATTCTCAAAATTAACTATAGTTAATATCATGTGAACTCACAATCGCACCACTTTTAACCAATTCTGTATATACTGCATATTCTCTTAATCACTTCTATATTCCTGTCTACAGCTCGCTTTTAATCAGTTCTAACGCTCTGCCCCGGTGACTGATCCGGTTCTTTTCCTCTGGAGACAGTTCAGCTGTTGTCTTGCCATACTCCGGCAGGAAGAAGATCGGATCATAACCAAATCCGTTCTCACCACGTTCTTCATATCCAATAATTCCTTCAATCGTACCACGCTTTGTCACAACCCGTCCGTCTGGAAATGCCGCTGCGATCGCACATACAAATCGTGCAGTACGTTTCTCATCCGGTACTCCCTCTAATTTATCTATGATTGCCTTGTTCTTAATCCGGTAAGAAGTGTCCTCTCCCATCCATCTTGCAGAATAGATGCCCGGCATCTTATCCATATAGTCAACCTCTAAGCCGGAATCGTCTGCTAACACAAGACATCCACTCAATTTGCTGATCGCCGTTGCCTTGATGATCGCGTTTTCCTCAAAGGTCTTACCATCCTCTACGATATCCGCATCAATTCCCGCTTCCTTCATGGAAAGAATCTCATAGTCGAGATCTCCTAATATCATCCGGATCTCTTTCATCTTATTCTCATTGCCCGTCGCAAATATCAGTTTCTTCATATCTGTTATTCTCTCTTTCTCCTAAGTATTCCCTTTTATTCCATCAGAATCTATTCCCAGACACAATCGGTTCTACCTCACAATCGTCTAATACGCTTTCATAAGAACCTGTCTGAATTGTATCCTGCAATTCCATCACTATGCACCCTTATCGGCTAGAAAATCATTTCATTTTTCGTTTCATCATTCACTTTCGTTGTCTTTCCGTCTTGGCGGCTTTGGTCCCATATACTGATAGAAATAAGACTTGATCATACCATTATAGATCTTGCGGTTCTTCGTTGCCTTACGTCCTAAATACCGCTCAGCATCCTCATAAGATGTGATGATGAACTTTGACCACGTATCTAACTTATCAAAAGTTGTTCCAATATCTTTATATAGTTTTGGCAAGTCTGCCTTGTCCTCTAACCGTTCGCCATATGGTGGATTGGTAATGATAAAGCCATATTTCTTCGGGCTGGAAAGATCCCTCATATCCCTCTGCTGGAAATGAATATGCTCGTCCACACCGGCTTCTCTCGCATTCTGCATCGCACATTTCACAATGCCGCTGTCGAGATCGTATCCCTGAATATTCATCTTCACATCACGTAAGATTGCATCTTCAGCCTCTGTGACCGCCTCATACCATACCTTCTTCGGCACAATATTCTTCCAGTTCTCTGACGTAAATTCCCGGTTCATACCCGGTGCAATATTTGCCCCTATCATAGCTGCTTCAATTGGAAATGTTCCACTTCCACAGAACGGATCGACCAGAATACGATCCTTATTCCAAGGCGTCAGCATGATCAATGCTGCCGCTAATGTCTCAGAAATCGGTGCCTTACCAACCAACTGCCGATATCCACGTTTATGAAGGGATACCCCCGACGTATCTAATGCAATTGTTACAATATCCTTCAATATAAATACCCGGATCGGATACTCTGCCCCGTTCTCTTCAAACCAGTTAATGTGATAAATGCCTTTCAACCGGTCTACGATTGCCTTCTTGACGATCGATTGAATGTCCGACCCGGAGAATAATTTTGACTTGTTGGTGGTTGCCTTTGTTACCCAGAACTTACCATCCTTTGGAATCATTTCCTCCCAAGGAAGTGCTTTTGTTCCCTCGAATAATTCATCAAAGGTTACCGCCCGGAACGATCCGACCTTCAGCATGATCCGCTCCGCTGTCCGAATGAAAATATTCGCCCGAACCAATGCTTCTGCACCACCCTTAAAGGTTACCCGTCCGTCCTCTACCGATACGATCTCATATCCTAAATCCGTTATCTCTCTTTTTAACACTGCTTCCAGTCCGAAATGGCACGGAGCAATGAATTCCATTTCCTGCATATCGTACTCCTCATATCTATCGCAGGTACATCCTGCACAATTCCATAGTTATTATTACTATAACAGATTTCCTTTGATTGTGATAGCATTTTTTTCGTTCCGTTACGCCCTTGTCAGCGATCCCCGATAGCTTCTCATTCCACCTACACAGTTAATTACCCGATAACCCATCTCCGAAAGTATAAATGCCGCCTGCATGCTTCCTCCACCCGTATCACAGTAGACAATCAACGTCCTGCTCTTAGGAAAAGTAACCTGCCGTCGCTCTATCCGTTCAAGAGGCAGATTTACTGCCATAGGAATATGCCCTTCCCTGAAACGATCCGGTGTTCTTACATCCACGATAATCGCATCATTTGCAAGTGCCGTCGCAACAATCTGCCGAATATTGATATGCTCAAATGCCATAACCCGCCTCGTATATTCTTTACTTACTACTACTTTATGCAACGCTTCGCCACCCGTGAACAAACCGTACAAATTTTGCACACAATATGCTATAATACACTTACCAGATTGATTTTTTCTCTTCTACAGTGTAAGGATTTGACACTTGTGTCTAACGGACGCAATGGCCTAGAAAAATTGGTTCCAAGCCGGGGCCGTTCGCACTTAATTGCTCCAGTAGCGGATGCTAAATTCGTGCTACGCACTCATTAAGCACCGACAGTCGCAAATGCCCCTCTTTGGAATCCAAATTTTTCTCTAGTCATCAAATTTACACTTTTGTATATGTCACTGAGGTATTGAAACACCGCAGGAATCCTAACGTTGAGATAGTTGCAACGCACGTAATGTCGGCCAGTGCGAAACATATTACAGTAAATATCGGTTGCAAGGATATAACATCTATCATAAGCAGGTACTTCAGAACCGCCGGTACTTGGCGAGGTATTTTCGAGCCTAGTACCGTTGCGAGTGATGAGTAGCGAGAGCGTGCCTGCGATGATATGTTATATCCCAACCAACCGATCTCACGACCTGAATGTTTCGCACCCAACTCGACTTACGCTGTAGAAGAGGGAGAACAGAAAGAGAGGATAATCATATGGAAGCACTAGAGTGTATTAAGACAAGAAGAAGCATTCGCAAATTTGAGGATAAAGCTGTGGATCATGATACCGTCAATGCGATCATTGACGCTGCACGCATGGCACCATCCTGGAAAAACACGCAGATTGTACGATATAATGTAGTAGAGAATAGGGATGTATTAGATCATATTGCAAATGATTGCGTATTGGGATTTGAGTATAACCAGAAAACCATTTCCCGTGCGCCGCAGTTAGTCGTTGTCAGTATGATCGAGAAACGTTGCGGATACGAGCGGGATGGTAGTTTTACAACCTCCAAAGAAGATCGCTGGGAAATGTTCGATGCAGGAATTGCATCCCAGACATTTTGTCTGGCAGCACACGACAAAGGAGTCGGCACAGTAATCCTTGGTATTTTTGACGAAAGCAAAGTGGCAGAAGCCATTTCCTTACCGGAAGGTGAGAAAGTTGCCGCTTTAATTGTTATGGGATATCCGGCACAGGAGTGCGAGGCACCGAAACGTAAAGAGGTTGCAGATCTGGTACGCTATCTGTAATCATCTCTTGAATCACAGAATATCGAAAAAAGGCAATTCACTTTATTCTCATAAAATGAATTGCCTTTTTGTTAACTTTGTACTCTTATCATCACAATTATCTCTCTACGAAACTCTTTTCTATTCTTCTGAAGTTTCCTCCTCAGAACCTGCATTCTCTGTTGTGGATTCTTCTGTATCATTGTCTGTTATGCTAGTATCCTGAGTGTACTTTATATAAACTGTCTGTGTATCACCTTTATATTTTACAACTAACTTATAATTATATATCGTACTATCGGAAACCTTCTCCAAAGAACACGTGTAGGAATTCATATCAACACCGTAGAATCGGAACTCCGCTTCTGATCCTAATTCCTTGTTTTTTCCTTCTATCCAATGTACGTCATATCCATCATCATTTTCATCATAAATGTAATCAGACGTTATATAACTGATTGGATTACCGGTTTCCGTTACGCCAGACAACTCAAGTCTACGTATTCTCTGTTCATACTTAACCGGCAACGTTTTAACCGTATCTTCATATGTAATCGTAAGCGTTCCAGTATAATTCTTATTTCCTGAATCTTCCGTGACAGGAGTATATACACCTGTTACTTCTTCATCCCCAAAAGTAAATATCGGATTAGATAGTGTTGGGTTCTCACCATATATTATATAACACTGTACATACTGCTCACTTTCTTCATCATACACCGAATCATAATAACTACTTACAATATAATTATCTCCATCTGTTATACTTGACGGTGTAAGATTTGGCTCATATTCCTTGTACACAACATAATATTTCTCAACGGCTTCAGTCCTGCTATTCGTTACAACAAGCATCTTGCTATAACCTTCCTTATCCGATTCTTGCCAACTAATGGCTGCATCCTCATCCGATAATGCTACATTCAGACTCTCATAAATATCTGCCTGCTTCTTCATAGTTATATATAATACCGATTCGCTTTGTAAACTATCCACAGAACTACATTGTCTGCTGATGAAATAAGATTTGAACGGCAAATCTCCTGTTATTGTCTCAATCGCCGTGCCTGACAATAAAGAAACACAGTAATCTTCTAGTTCTGTTGCATACTCCTGAAGTTCTTCTGCCGTTGCAGTCGTAGAATTCAACAATACATTGGCCTTTGCCAATCGTCCGGCAATCTCATCCTTCAATGCATCACCCAAATTCAAGTTAGCATACCGACTTACTGAAGACTCCAATCTTTCCTGTGCAATCTCCATTGCTGTCTTTCCAACATTCGTACTATCTCCCGTGTGATAATATATCTTATTGATCGGAGTCAATACATTCGTGTGAATGTTGTAAGTACATACATCCCATAAGGTGCCAACCCCATCCGGGACATTATAGGTTGCGATATTCTGTTCTCCCCGATATACTTTTACCACTGCTCTCGATGTTGCAAGTCTCGTGTTATCCGAGTCCTCCTGGTCCGAAAAATCATAAATATAAAAATGATATTCACCATTCACATCCTTATATACCGTGGTTGTTTCCGGACCTTCATAATTTGTATCATCATAATCCAAGTCTGCATAGGTCACACCATACCCATCATTATCCATTTCCTCATATTCCCTATATGTTTTATTCATATAATAGGTATGAAATCTTCCGTTCCCGGATGCTGTTGGTCCCAGCAAGTGTGAATCCAGATCCTCCGGAACCTCTCCATTTGCAGATCTGCTTCCCCATGTTAATACAAAACGAACCTGGTCACCGGTTACCTTCTGGGAAATGGTCATATCCTTTGTAGTATTTTCCTGTACAGTCACATTATAATTCATACGGATATACCGCTCTGATTCCGCAATATCACTTCGATTATCACTTACCTGAACCGTATAGTTGCCCGGTTCAATATTCTCAAACTGATATCTACCATTAGCATCCGTAGTCGCTGTTGCTTCCACCAAACCGATGGTTGTATTATTACCTGCTCTTAACGTTAATGTGATCCCTTCCGGTACTGCAACATTTCCTAACTTGGCATCATAAATAGTGCCGGATAATTGGAACCTCTCTCCTGACGGAACAACCAACGTAATCACTTCACTTGTAAATGTTTCTGCATTAATCGTTAAAATGGCGATATAATTCTTATATCCGTCTTTCTTTACTATCTGCAAATAGTTACCATACGGAATGTCCGTAATGGTATATTTACCCTCTTCATCCGTTGTTGTCTCTTTACATTTCTTGTCAGTCTTTGCAGTTTCGATTGCTGCATCAATCTTAGATGTCTCAATAGAAGCCTGATATGGAATTACATAAACCGTTGCTTCCTGCAATGATTCTTTATCTGCCGTTTCAATCGATCCGGTAACAGAACCTTTTGCTGCATTTTCATCCAACTCTCCCGTGTTGTCAGCAACAACATCTGTTACTTCATTCTTTTGTCTATTGGTTACAGGAATAACACCCACTCCGACAACTGCTGGCACAACAGAATCATCCGGGATCGCAATTGTACTGTTCTCAGCCCCCGGCTGTACTTTCAAAGTAAAATCATCTTGTGCATCTACTGCAAGCTGGATTTCGGTCTGAATAAATGTACCCTTCTTAGTAGTTGTAACCGGAATAGTAGATTTGTTATCACCACTGATCTTAACCTGTGCTTTTGTATCAATCTGGATGTCATCAATCGTACCATCATTCTCAATTGTTGCTTCTTTTACGCCATCTTTGAGACTGAGTTTTAGTTGGGCATCTTTCTTTACAATCACATGTGCTTTACCTGCATACAGATCAATTTGATTGCCAGATGCCTTCTCAACCCAGGTATTCTCACTTAGTTGTTTAATCTGAATATTCTTAAATGTTGCACTATTCGTGATTGTTGCCGCCGGTGCATTCACAACCAATTGAAGATCAGGATAATCTCCTTCTTCAATCTCAATTGCACCAACTTCCTGCGTGTTATATATAACTTTATTCAAAGAATCTTGTTTCAAATAAGTTTCTAATTCTTTCTTATTGGTTGCTACTGCATTCGGTTCGACTGTGACTTTACAATTCGCCTCTTTACTACCATCCTCTGAAACCGCTGTAATAGTCGCATTATCTTCTTTTAATGCTTTCACATTACCATTAGAATCAACCGTTGCAATTGTCTGATCAGACGTCTTCCATGCAATATTCTTATTTGCTGCATTGTTTGGAACAACTGATGCCACCAAAGCAATGTTCGTATTAATATCCATGGATGCCTCTGTCTTACTGATATTCACTCCCGTAACCGCAACAGGTGCCACTGGTTCTGGTGTTACTGGTGTTGTCGGTGCTGGTGCAACCGGCGTTGATGCCGCCTGTACAGTTACTGTCACGGTTGCTTTCTTCTTACTTCCATCCTTCGCCTTAACCGTTACTACTGCCGTACCTTCCGCCACTGCAGTAATTGTCCCATTTGCTTCTACTTTTGCAACTGCTTCATTAGAACTCATGTACGAAACTTTTTTATTGCTCGCAGTCTTAGGTAACACATTTGTCTTGATTACAGAAGTCTCACCGACTTTCAATGTTACTGCCGGTGTTTCAACTGATACTGCATTAACCGGCGTTCCTACTGTAATTTTACAAGTTGCTTTCTTCTTACTTCCCTTAACCGTTGCTGTTATAGTTGCTGAGCCGTTCTTTACTGCTTTCACAACACCTTTACCATTAACTTTTGCAACTGCTTTCTTATTCGACTTCCAGGAAACACCCTTAATTCCTTTTGGCGAAATAGTTGCCTTTAATTTCAATTTCTTACCCTTTTTCTTCTCACTTAATATATTAGCACACGAATAAAAGGCTTCTACACTCGCTATTTTATTGTAGCAAATTTTTTATCCTAATAAAGAGTAGTTTACTTATTTTATTTAAGTTTTTCATTATTTCGTCTGTCCCTTGTTACTCTTCATTTTCGTCTTTGTCTTCGTTCCGTTCCAGATACCATGTTTCTTACACTTCTTAATCGAATTCTTCACAACCCACTGTACTTTCGCTTTCTCTGTCAGAGAGATTCCGTTATTCTTCACACCACTGATCGTATTCTTTCCAATGGACGAAACCTTTCCTTTTCCAGAAATAGTGATTCCATTCTGTTTGCAAGTTGTGATCTTGTTATTCTGAATACCCACATTATTCTTAGAGCCTTTTCCGACAAAACCACCTACCACAGAAATTCCATGTTTTGCAACATTTTTGATCACATTATTGTTGATGTTGGTAACCGTTCCCTTGTCCATACTGATTCCATTCATCTTCGTCTTCGTGATCTTATTATTGCATACATTGACAATCTTGCCGCCCTTACTGCCGCTCGTCGCACCCGCAATAGAGATTCCGTGTCTACCGGCATCCTGCAACACATTACCGGTAAGATCGGTTACAAATCCATCATCCACACAGATGGCATTCTGTTTTACTTTGATAATCGTGTTATCTGTTACCTTCTTCGTTGCGCCACCGCCAACAGAGATTCCATGTTTTCCTGTATTCTTGATCGTATTATTAGATACTGATGTGATCTCACCCTTATCTAACATAATCGCATTCATGGAAATGTCAGTATAACTATTATCATTGATCACAACGCCTGTTGAGGCAATGACATGAGAGCCAAACCGATACGGACCCTTTACCACATTGCCTGTAACCGTCAGATTATCAATTCCGCAACAAGTAATTGCTGTCTTACTATGCTTCATTCCGGCAGACAGATTAAATGTATTATTACTGATCACAATATTCTTATTTCTTGCCTTTCCTTTTGTCGAATAATGATGCTGTCCAATTCCGCAAGGCATATCATTTAACGTATTATTGGTTACCGTTACATTCTGACAGGAGGTGCCATCGACTACAGAACCATTTGCCCACCATGACTTATTATCAGAAAGGTTTGACTCATTATTTGTCCACGCAGACTCAATCTGCACTGCCTCTCTGGCATATGTATAATCATTTTCTCTTCCCTTCTTATAACGGAATCCCGTCATCGTACATCCGCTCACTGTACCATTTTGCACACCGATCAGCTCGATCAAATGGCAGTCATACACATTCTTGACCGTACAATCCTTAATTGTGATATTCTTCGCATGATCCATTCGGATGACATCGGATGCATCCGTTGCAATTGCGGTATTGCCACCATCCCATGTACCACCTTCAATGATAATATCATGCGACATATCATAACCACCTACAACATCCATCTTGCCCTGCTGATCCACGTTATGCAACATACTATTATTGATCGCGCTATCCATACGATAGATTGTGGCATTGCTATCTAAAATAATATGCGTGTTTGAATATACATGCATCGGCTCATCAATATAATAAGTACCCGCCGGGAAATAGATCGTCACCATGTTCTGTGCACCGATTGCTTTCTCCAACACGCTCTTAATTCCCTTGGAATCTGACACCTGATCATTCGGATTCACCGGATTCTCTGCACCTGCTGCCTGCGTCACATCATAATCATATGCCGGTGCCGCCTTCGCATTTGCCGCCGGCACACTGAACCCTGCCATCAAGACCATTGCTCCTAAAAGTAACTTCCCATTTCTTCTCATAACCATTCCTCCTATAATACAATAGGCAACCACGCAAACGTCATATCCATCTATACCAAATATTCCATTCCGTCATTGCCTACTGTGCTTATTATTTCTATTCTAATGTGATATCTACAAATTAAGAAAATGCAATTACATATTCTCTTTTACCTGCTTATAGATTCCTTCTGCATCCAACTCATACTTATGGAGTAATTCTACCGCCGGACCAGACTCGCCAAAGCGATCCCTCATACCAATCTTATATACCGGAGCCGGATGCTTATCGCAAACGACATCACAGACTGCAGATCCAAGACCTCCAATAATGGAATGTTCTTCAACCGTAAAGATCTTCTTGGTCTCTTTGGCAGCCTTCACAATGATATCCTGATCGATCGGCTTGATCGTATGAATATTGATCACTCTTGCATCAATACCATCCTTAGCAAGCATCTCGGCTGCTTCTAATGCAAACGACACTTCCAATCCAGTTGCTACAATCGTAATATCCTTACCCTCACGCAAAGTTACACCCTTACCTAACTCAAACTTGTACTCCGGATTATCATTGATCACCGGTGCTGCAAGTCTTCCAAAACGAAGATATACCGGGCCGACATGCTCATATGCTGCCTTTACCGCTGCTTTTGCTTCTACATCATCTGCCGGATTAATGATCACCATATTCGGAATAGTACGCATCAGGGCAATGTCCTCGTTACACTGGTGGGTTGCTCCATCCTCACCAACAGAAATTCCTGCGTGAGTTGCACCAATCTTCACATTCAACTTCGGATATCCTACCGTATTACGAACCTGCTCAAATGCACGTCCCGCTGCAAACATTGCAAAGCTGCTTGCAAATGGAACCTTACCCGTCAACGAAAGACCACCCGCAATACCGATCATATTACACTCTGCAATACCACAGTCAATATGTCTTTCCGGAAATTCCTTCTTAAAAATACCTGTCTTGGTTGCTGCTGCAAGGTCAGCATCCAAAACAACAACATTGTCATGCTCTCTTCCAAGTTCTACCAAAGCATTACCATAACTTTCACGTGTTGCAATCTTCTTTACTTCTGACATAATGCGGCTGCCTCCTTTTCCAAATCTTCCATTGCTACTGCATACTGCTCATCATTTGGTGCTGCACCATGCCATGAAGCCTGATTCTCCATGAAGGAAACACCCTTACCCTTGATGGTCTTAGCGATAATTGCAGTCGGCATACCTTTTGTTGCTCTCGCCTCGTTAAATGCTGCCTCGATTGCATCAAAATCATGACCATCAATCTCAATCACATGGAAATTAAATGCCTTGAACTTATCAGCAATCGGATATGGTGAGCAGACATCTGCCACACTTCCATCGATCTGTAAGTTATTGTTATCTACGATCACTACCAGATTATCTAACTTGCGGTGTCCGGCAAACATAGATGCTTCCCATACCTGTCCTTCCTGAATCTCGCCATCTCCCAATAATGTATATACACGATAGTTTTCATTGGAAAGCTTCGCAGATAATGCCATACCAACAGCAACAGAAATACCCTGTCCCAAAGAACCAGCTGACATGTCCACACCCGGAGTTCCTTTCATATCTGGATGTCCCTGTAACATCTGTCCGGTCTTACGAAGTTTCAGAAGTTCCTCTTCTGGAAAATATCCCTTCATGGCAAGTGCACTGTATAATGCCGGTGCCACATGTCCCTTTGACAATACAAAACGATCCCGGTCTTCCTTCTTCGGATTCTTCGGATCTACATTCATCTCCTCAAAATACAAATACGTAATAATGTCTGCTGCGGATAAAGATCCACCCGGATGTCCACATTTCGCAGCATGCAAAGAAGTCACAATGTGCTTTCTAAGCTGATTTGCTTTTTTCTGAAGCTCTAATTTGTTCATGATACTCTCCTAACTTCAGGTAATCTGTATCTTACCTGACTTACTACAATTGCTCCGTCGTGCATGCATATAAGCTCTTGCTTAATTCCCATTCAACAAATATGCATACTTATTTATTATTGTATAAGTAAATCAAAAAAAAGCAAGTCCTTTTTCCTCAAAAGACCTGCTTTTTCTAAATGTTGTATACTTTTAATAGTTCTCTGCTCTCAACTTAAAGTAGCTTTGTGGATGATTACATACCGGGCAAACCTCCGGTGCTTCCTTGCCAATGTGGATGTGTCCGCAGTTCGCACACTCCCAGATCATGTCTCCGTCTCTAGAGAATACCAATCCACCTTCTACATTCTCTAACAACTTACGATATCTCTCTTCATGTGTCTTCTCGATGGCTCCTACCATCTCAAATGACTTTGCAATATCCTCAAATCCTTCTTCTCTCGCTACCTTGGCAAATTCCTCGTACATATCTGTCCATTCATAATTCTCGCCTGCAGCTGCGTCCTTTAAATTCTCAACAGTTCCCGGAATGGCACCACCATGTAATAACTTAAACCACATCTTTGCATGTTCCTTCTCATTGTTCGCTGTCTCTAAGAAGATATCTGCAATCTGGTTATATCCATCCTTCTTTGCCTTGCTTGCATAATATGTGTACTTATTACGAGCCTGTGACTCACCGGCAAATGCTGCCATCAAATTTGCTTCTGTCTTACTTCCTTTTAATTCTGCCATGTTCTTTCCCTCCATATTCAATAATAGGAATGATTCCTATTATTTATTATAACTTCTTTTTTGAAAAAAGCAAGTACAATTTTGAAAATTGGTATATAATCCTCTTATATAACAACATTTCAAAATCATTCTAATATTATATCAATCCTATCATCCTTTATTCCCATCATCAGAAAATGGTTCCTCCAAAAAATCATCTTCCACAATCACTACTTGCTGCATAGTTGCTTCCTGTCGCTGCCTCTTTCTCTGGATTATAATACCGGCATCTATTATGATCACAAGAAAAATAATACAACCACCAATGATCCGTTTCGGATCCCTTACCGGATAAGAGGACAATGCCATATCCTTGTCATAATCATAATATCCCTCTCTCGTATGTTTGTAAAAATCTGCATCACTCTTTAAAAAGAAAGTATAATCCGGCAGCCATCCATGATCATCCCATGTAACGTCCATATTGTACCATTTACCATCTACACGGACTACATTCCACGCATGATCAGTATCCTTTTGATAATCCTCGGATGCTCCTAATACAACCCTTGCAGGAATTCCCATCTCTGATAACAGATAAAATGCTGCCGTACAATATCCCTGACAGACCATTTTTCCTGTCTTGTATCCATCATAGTCTGACCGGTTCACCATACTATCATCATACTCATAATTTTTAATGATATAATCATGCACTGCCTTGACGCTCTTATAATCCGTGTCCTGCTTAAGTGTCTTAGCCACCTCCTGCATTTTCACAAAATAAGCATCCACTTCCTCTTTGGAATACTTATAACTGATCTGTACAACCATCTTGCAGTTGTGGCCATCTGCGTATCGTCCACCTTCGTAACAATCCATCCCCCAGTTTTTCATGTTATAGCAAAGATAACTCCCGCTCGCTGTGGGATTGTCTGCATCATAATGATAATAATACCCTTTCAACAACTCGTCCAAATCATTCCCAAGCGATCCCACATCTGTAATATACGTCTTACTTTCCTGATGGGATAAGATCTGCTTTGAGACCTCCTGATAAAAGGAAGCCCGGTCTTTGACAATGACGCCTTCTTCATCCTGCGCATGCACAGGAATCACGCACAACCATACAAACAATATTCCAAAAGCAATCCCGCTTATCTTCTTCATCGTATAGTTTTCCCCCATCTTAATCTACATAATTCTACACATGACAACATGAACATGGTACAAAATTCAACAGCAGCTGGCAATGTGTGTCTACATACAAGTGCTAGCTGATAGCTTAACATGATTGTATCACTGATAGCAGTATATATCCATCTTTTTGTGTAAGAACAAGGTTGTATTTTAATGACTGCTCTCTTTCCAGTCCAAACTGCATCCAAATTTATTTCCTACACATAGAAATTTCTAGTATCTGCATTTCAGATATGTTATAATTACTCTATATGTTTCATACACTATATATGAGGAGGTTTTTATGAACGATTACATTCTTTCCTGCTGTTCAACAGCAGATTTATCCAAAGAACATTTTGAGCAGAGAGATATTCATTATATATGTTTTCATTTTATGTTAGATGATATCACATATCCGGATGATCTAGGACAATCCATCCCGTTTCCGGAATTTTATCAGAAGATGGCAGATGGTGCCATGACAAAGACTTCACAGGTGAATGCCGATGAATTTGTTGAATATTTCCGTCCATTTTTACAGGAAGGAAAGGACATCATACATTTTACTCTTTCTTCCGGTATTTCCGGCGTATATAACTCTGCATGTATTGCAAGAGATATGCTGGCAGAAGAATTTCCTGACCGCAAGATCTACATGATCGATTCTTTAGCCGCTTCTGCCGGATACGGACTTTTGATGGATGAGCTGGCAGACAAGCGTGACGAAGGACTTGATATTGATGCCTTGAAGGATTGGGCAACAGAACACCTTCTTAACTTAAACCATTGGTTCTTCTCTGGTGATCTGACATTCTTTATCCGTGGTGGACGAATCTCTAAGACAGCCGGAACCATTGGTAATATGTTGAATATCTGCCCTCTTATGAACGTCAACAACGAAGGTAAACTCATCGTTCGTGAGAAAGTTCGTTCTAAGAAAAAAGTGATCAAGGCAATTGTTGGCAAGATGGAGGAATTAGCAAGAGACGGCCTTAACTATGACGGCAAATGCTACATCAGCCAATCGGCCTGCTATGAAGATGCCCGTGCCGTTGCAGATCTCATTGAATCTAAGTTCCCGAATCTGGACGGTAAAGTAGAGATCAATAATATCGGAACAGTTATCGGAAGTCATACTGGACCTGGAACCGTTGCGTTGTTCTTCTGGGGTCAGGAACGTACGGAGTAAATCATTCCCCTTGCACAGCGTAAGTAACGGACAGATGTGCCAGACGGACGCTCCGGCCTAGAAAAATTGGTTCCAAGCCGGGGCCGTTCGCACTTAATTGCTCCAG
>CACWQE010000074.1 GCA_902762905.1 uncultured Lachnospiraceae bacterium
CCAGTCTGTGCACGTCAACTATTGAAAGCGCCGTATACCGAACGGTACATACGGTGCTGTGAGAGGACGGCGGTTAATCACCGCCTCCTACTCGATTATGTAGTATAGTTGTAGGTGACGAATGCAGGTTTGTGTGGTATGATGAGTAGCGGTTCATAATAAGATAGATACGATCAGAGGAGTTATATATGTTAGACCAGTTTTCAAGAACACAGTTATTATTAGGAAAAGAAGCCATGGATCGGTTGGCACAGTCGCGTGTTGCCGTGTTTGGAATCGGCGGTGTAGGCGGATATGTAGTAGAGGCACTTGTGCGAAGCGGTGTAGGTGCGATCGATCTGATTGATGATGACAAGGTATGTCTGACCAATCTCAATCGACAGATCATTGCAACGAGAAAGACGATCGGAAAATATAAAACGGAAGTCATGAAAGAACGGATTCTGGATATCAATCCGGATTGCAAGGTGGAAGTGCATAATTGTTTTTATCTTCCGGAAAATAAAGATGAGTTTGATTTTGCAGCATATTCGTATGTTGTAGATGCGGTGGATACAGTGACCGCAAAGATTCAGCTTGTGATGCAGGCACAAGAGACGGATACGCCGATCATTAGCAGTATGGGAGCCGGGAATAAGCTGAATCCGGCAGAGTTTGAGGTGGCAGATATCTATAAGACTTCCGTATGTCCGCTTGCGAAGGTGATGCGCCGTGAATTGAAGAAACGTGGCGTTAAGAAGTTAAAGGTGGTCTATTCGAAAGAGAAGGCAATCCGTCCGATCGAAGATGAGTCGATCAGCTGTCGTAATCATTGTGTATGCCCGCCGGGTACAGCAAGAACCTGTAATGAACGACGGGATATTCCTGGATCGACCGCATTTGTACCGGCAGTAGCAGGTCTTATTATTGCCTCAGAAGTGATTAAGGATCTTAGCGGTGTGCAAGAAAGGATATAGATATGTTCAGAAAGAAGATTGAGGAAATAGAACAGGACAAGAGGGACAAACAGATCATTGATCTGAGAAGTCCGGAAGAATATGGGAAAGAGACATATCCGGGTGCTGTGAATCTGTTCTGGGAGAAATTGGAAGCACATAAGGATGAGATTGCGAAGGATAAGCCGGTCTATCTCATTTGTTATACGGGACAAAAGAGTGACGAGGTGGCAGAGAATCTGGTTGAACAGGGATATGAAGCATATAGTATTCAGAATGGATTTCATGCTTATCTGCGGCTGAAATTGCAACGCATGATGGAGCAGGGAGAAGAACCAGAGATTAATTGTAAGTATGTCGAACGCAGTATTGTCAAACGATTCCGCAAAGAGATCTGGCGTCCGTTCGTGAAAGGAATCAATGAGTATGATATGATTCAGGATGGAGACCGGATTGCAGTCTGTATTTCTGGCGGCAAGGATTCCATGCTCATGGCAAAGCTGTTTCAGGAGTTAGAACGGCATGGGAAGAAGAATTTTGAGGTAGAATATCTGGTTATGAATCCAGGTTACAATGATATCAATTATCAGACAATATTAGATAATGCCAAGTTTTTAGAGGTGCCAATCACCGTGTTTGAGTCCGATATCTTTGATACGGTAGCAAAGGATGATATCGGTGGTTCTCCGTGTTATCTGTGTGCGAGAATGCGCCGGGGGCATCTGTATAGTCAGGCACAGAAGTTAGGATGTAATAAGATTGCATTGGGGCATCATTTTGATGATGTAATAGAAACGATTGTTATGGGTATGCTATATGGAGGGCAGATTCAGACAATGATGCCGAAGATTCACAGCACGAACTTTGAGGGTATGGAGTTGATCCGTCCAATGTATCTGATCCGGGAGGATGATATCAAGCATTGGCGCGATTATAATAAACTGCATTTTATCCAGTGTGCGTGCCGGTTTACGGAAAGCTGTGCTTCCTGTGGGGGAACGGAAAAGGGTTCAAAGCGGGCGGAGATCAAAGAGCTTATTAAGATGCTCAGTGAGCGGAGTGATGTGATTGAGAAGAATATCTTCCGTAGCGTGGAAAATGTGAATCTGAATACGATTATTGCATATAAGAAGGATGGTGTGAAACATCATTTTCTAGATGAGTATTAATGGAGGTAAGAGATGGTAGATATTATTATAGTTGGTAGTGGCCCTGCAGGTATGTCGGCTGCGGTATACGGCAAGAGGGCTGGTCTGTCGGTTCTTGTGATCGAGAAAGTATACTATGGAACCGGACAGGTAGCAGAGAGCAGCCATGTAGATAATTATCTGGGAATTCCGGGTATCAATGGATATGAGCTTGGAGAAAAGTTCCGTTCCCATGCGGAAGGTCTTGGTGTTGAATTTAAGGATGGCGAAGTGATCCGGTTTGAGAAAGCAGAAGATCGCTGGTATGTGCACTTAAAAAATGGTGAGACATTAGAGAGTAAGACAGTGGTATATGCAGCAGGAGCAGCACACAGACATTTAGGGGTGCCGGGGGAGGAGGAACTTTCCGGTAAGGGCGTTTCTTATTGTGCAACATGCGATGGTGCATTTTTTAAAGGAAAAGATGTTGCAGTCGTTGGAGGTGGCAATACGGCAATGGATGATGCCATTTATCTGTCTGATATCTGTAACAAGGTTTATCTGGTACATCGGAGAGATGTGTTCCGTGGTGAT
Source organism: uncultured Lachnospiraceae bacterium (assembly GCA_902762905.1). GTDB lineage: Bacteria > Bacillota > Clostridia > Lachnospirales > Lachnospiraceae > CAG-590. Next base: position 2,657 of record CACWQE010000074.1, read on the forward strand.
GCAACAACATTGACTAAGCTGAAAGAGACAGAGAACATTGAATTAGTGGTTCCTGCAAAGGTGCAAGAGGTGAAAGGGGAACAGGTCGTTACAGCGTTGCAGTTAGAAGATGGCAGATCGCTAGAGGTATCCGGTGTGTTTGTGGCAGTTGGTATGCAGCCGGCAACGGATCTGTTACAGGGTGTCGTTTTGTTAGATGATAACGGTTATATCATTGCAGACGAGACTGGTAAGACTTCGGCAGCAGGATTTTTTGCAGCGGGAGATGTCAGAACAAAAGAACTTCGGCAGATCATTACAGCTGTTGCAGATGGAGCCAATGCGGCAACTTCGGCAGAGAAATATATTCGATTATAGACAATGGTCTAGTAATCTGCTAAAATGCAATGCAAGATGATAAAACGTGGAGGAGTTGCATATATGGCAGAAGATCGAAGAGTTCGTAAGACCAAGAAGGCAATCTGTGATGTGTTTTGCGAACTGACGAAAGATAAGAAGTTGAATGAGATTACGATTAAGGAATTGTGTGCAAAGGCAGACATTAATAAGAGTACCTTTTATCTGCATTATCGGGATATCTATGATCTGGCAGAATCTATTGAGAATCAGTTGATTCAGGATGTATGTACGATTATAGAGGAATATCCATATCAGGAAACGATCCGTAAGGCACCGGAAATGTGGAAAAGAATCGGGGATGCACATTTTAAGGACCCAAGTGGGCTTGGAGTGCTTATGCAGAGAAAAGGGATGCAGTCGATGGTACAGAAGTTAGAACGTGCTGTGATCGATACGATTATGGATAAGTTTGTGGCGGCAGGCATGGAACGGAATACCGAGGAATACTTCCGGCATCATTTATATGTTACCTTTGTGATCAATGGGTATCTTGGCGTGTTGAAAGAATTTGATGTGAAGCAGATGGAAACGGCGATGATCGAGGTATCAGAGAAATTATCAACCGGATTTAATGTAGATTTGAATACTATGGAATGATGGAGACGATATGCTGCGGAGTTGACAATGGCAGCAATGTTATATATGGAGGAAGATATATGTCTGTTGAGAAGAGAACGTATTCATTTGTATCAAAGTACGATCAGGTTCCTATTCATGGAATGTGTATGATTCCAGAGAAACCAACAGCTATTGTTCAGTTTGTACACGGTATGAACGAACACAAAGAACGGTTCTATCCGTTCATGGAGGAGATGGCTGAGCGGGGATATATTACACTGATACATGATAACCGGGGGCATGGAGAAAGCGTCAGATCACAGGAAGATATCGGATATTGTTATGCTTCTATGGAGAAGGGATTTGTGGAAGATATCTATTATGCAACCTGCCAGATACGGAAAACTTATCCGGATCTGCCGCTTGTATTATATGGACATAGTATGGGATCATTAGCGGTCCGTGCATATTTGAAAAAGCATGATGACGCAATAGATGGATTGGTGGTGGGCGGTTGCCCGTCTTATAACGAGGGCGTTCCGTTTGGAATTCTTCTTGCAAAATGTATTGCAGCGTGGAAAAGTGACAAGTACCGGTCGCCATTTATACAAGGGTTGGTTGTGAATAGTTTTGAACGCCGTTTCCAGAAAGAAGGACGTAAAGGTGCGTGGCTTGCAGTCAGGGAAGAGGTTGCGGAAAAGTTTAATCAGGATGTACTTTGTCAGTTTACTTATACGATGAATGGAATATTGACTTTATTACATTTAGAGTGGATCGTATATAAAGAGGCGGGGTATCTGGTACAGAATCCAGAACTTCCGATTCTTTTCCTGTCCGGAGAGGATGACCCTTGTTACATTAACAATAGAAAATGGAGAAAGGCAGTAAATCGGTTAAGTAATTTAGGATATGAAGATATTCATGCTATTTTATTTGAGAATATGCGTCATGAGATTCATAATGAAGTAGAACGGGGCAAGGTTTTTGAGGAACTTGACCAATTTGTGAAGCGTGTGATTGAGATTTAGTTGCAATTTAACGGTTGCAAAAGCTAAGAAAATGCAATATAATGACTATATCTGTAACATATTTGTAACACATGTTTTAAGATGAGAAGAGGTAGAGAATATGGATATTCAAGGGTTAGGGTTATCAACCACAGTATTATCGAATGCGAATACGAATTCTGCAATTGGAATGAAGTTGCTGGATAAGGCACTTGATATGGATCAGGCGAACGGAGAGGCTTTGACACAGATGTTGGAACGCTCTGTGAATCCATTGGTTGGACAGAATATTGATGTTAGATTATAGGGAACAGAATAGGAGGTATATTGTGAAGAAGAGCAGCGTTATAAGCATGGCTTTTTTAGCAGTAGGAACGATTGGAATGTTAACACCGGCATTTGTCAGTCAGGCAGAAGTGTTAGATGATTCAAATGTTGGTATCACATATGCGTTAGATCAGTATGTAGCAAGTCTGAATGTGAAAGAGATTAAGGAAGAGGATGTTACCACGGAGGAAGAGGCACCAACATGCCAATATCCGGAATTTGAAGGTAAATGTCTTGCGTATGTAGAGGAAGCTGTGAATGTTCGTGCGGAACCAGATGAGAATTCAGAACGTGTCGGAAGTCTTCCGGTGCATGGTATTGCATTAGTTGTTGAGAAGGGTGATACTTGGACGAAGATTGAATCTGGAATTACAATGGGATATGTTCGTAATGACTATCTGTTGTTTGGTGATGCTGCGGGAGCATATGCTGCCGAGACTTGTCCAAAGGTTGCCAAAGTTAATACAACAACACTTTATGTACGTGCGGAACAGGATGAGAACAGTGAATGTCTGACGATGATCCCGGAAGGTGAATCTTATGAGGTGATTCCGAGAGATGATGATGTAGATGGATGGACATACATTCAGGTGGATTCTGATATTGAAGGTTATGTATCATCAGAATATGTAGATATTTCTTATGGATTCTCACATGCGATTTCTGTTGCGGAAGAAGAAGAGATTCGGAAACAGAAGGAAGCAGAAGAACAGGCACGTTTGGCTGAGATGACAAGTACGAAGCGTCAGGAGATTGTTAACTATGCATTGCAGTTTGTTGGTAACCCATATGTATATGGAGGAACAAGTCTTACCAATGGTACAGACTGCTCTGGATTCACGATGAGTGTATATGCACATTTTGGTTATGGTTTGCCAAGAACAGCAGCAGCGCAGATGCAGGGCTTATCTAGTGTGGATCTGTCTTCCATCCAGCCGGGCGATTTGTTATTCTATCGTGGTAAGGATGGTTCGATTGGACATGTAACGATGTACATTGGTGGTGGACAGGTTGTACATGCCAGCAGTTCTACAACGGGTATTATCGTATCAAGCGTAGGATACCGTACTCCATGTGCAGCAGCCAGAATTATCTGGGATTGATGATATGAATAAGGAATAAGATGTAATAGGAAGGTTCAGAAGAAGAATGGAACCTTCCTATTTTTGTGTATACAATGAGGCGCATACAGATTCATATTTGCATGGAATAAATGATTTGCCACACAATTATAATATTGTCAGAGAATTATCTCGACAATTATTTTGTGATGAAATAATCGGTGTTGGGGGAAATGCACAAAAAAAGTGCTTGTTTTTCCGCCTGAATCGAGGATAATATTATGTAAAGTGATTATGAAACCTAGTTTTGCACACAGAAAATACATAAAAAAGCATGGAAAATGGACTTATACACAAAGTTATCCACAGTTTCCACAAAAAATGATAGAAACTACGGTTGAAAATGATATGAAAAATAGAATGTATGTTCCGTGCAAATTGCTGAAAAAAAACTATTCTGCCAAAAGAATTGACAAATCAAATGTCGAATAATGTAGAAAAATTAAATAGAATTGACAGATATTTTGAGGGGAGAACATTAAAAATTCAAAAAAATATTGTTGTTATAGATTGAAAAAAATACGATATATGGTATAATAGTTTTACAGTCAGTTGATACGAAAGGTACAGACAACATTTCCTGTGATACCAAGCCTTTCGTGGGAGATTGGGGCAAAGACCGGCTGGAATAAGACGAGAAGGAGTTGACAGACATGAAGTACATAATTAGTGGTAAGAATATTGAGGTGACGGACGGTTTACGTTCCGCAGTATATGAGAAGTTAGATAGACTTGAGAAGTATTTTAATGAAGATACAGAGGTTCAGGTTACATTTTCTGTAGAGAGAGATAGACAGAAGATGGAAGTTACAATTCCAATCAAAGGCAACATTATCCGTGCAGAGCAGGTTAGTGATGATATGTATGTATCGATTGATCTTGTAACCGAGGTGATTGAGAGACAGATTTCCAGACATAAGAAGAAGTTGATTGATCAGGCACAGAGTGCAGCATATTTCCAGAAGTCATTCATTGAGGAGGATGTTCCTGAGGATGACGAGATTGAGATTATCAGAAGCAAGAAGTTTGCTGTGAAGCCAATGGATCCAGAAGAGGCTTGCGTGCAGATGGATCTGTTAGGACATAGTTTCTTTGTATTCCGTAATGCAGAGACCGATGAGGTGAATGTGGTTTACAAGAGAAAAGGTAACACTTACGGTTTGATTGAGCCACAGTGCTAACGACATAGAGTAACAAGAGGTTATGTGATGTTAGAACGAACAGTTGGACCTTGGGATTACCGTATGATGCCGAATAAGATGTTAGAGTTAGTGAAGAATGTAGGCAATATGGAGCAGGAAGGAACTGGATATTTTGTAGACAGTGAATCCGAGATGCTTACGATATTGGCATATCTTAATTATGATGAGAAGACGAACATTACGGAAGGCATGCGGGAACAGATTGACTTAGCGGTCAAGAATCTGGAATCAAGAAGATTGTCAAGAGAAGAATAGGTTAAGGGCTATTTCTTAATTTTTAATTAAGAAGTAGCCTTTTTGTATATTCGAAATTGTGCGGAGATATGTGGAAACGATTATACGATGAGCCGGATATCGATTTGTGCTTGCACGAAAAATATGAAATATACGAAAAGGAGAAAGGGTAGCCTACTTGGGTTATGTATGGTACAATGAAGATAGTTTACCTGATTGACGATGTGAACGATTAGGAATGAAATGAATTATGGACAAATAAAAGGAGAAATACCGTTTATGAATATACAGGAGATAGCGATTCGTAATATAACAATTGGAAGTGGAGTGCCGAAGATATGTGTACCGATTGTAGGAAAGAGCCGGGAGACAATCCTTGCATATGTGGAACGGGCACTTGAGGATCGTCCAGATCTGATTGAGCTTCGGATGGACTGGTTTGAGGGAGTAACTAATGTAGAAACACAGCTTTCATTGTTGAAAGACGTTCGTGAGGTTGCAGGGGATACGGTGATTCTTTTCACAATCCGGACAAGTGATGAAGGAGGAGAGCTTACGGTTGACGTGGATGAGTATATTCATTTATGCACCGTAGCGTGTCAAAGTGGATATATTGATCTGTTGGATGTAGAGGCTTATAAGCAGGAGGGCGTTCTGGAACAATTAGCGGATGTGGCACATGCACACGGAGTGGCAATTGTGGCGAGCAATCATGATTTTCATAAAACGCCTTCGAAAAGGGAAATAGTAGAACGATTACATTATATGGAAGAGCATGGAGCTGATATCCCGAAGATTGCAGTTATGCCACAATCAGAACAGGATGTTCTTGCTCTGTTAGAAGCAACAGTAGCGTATTATGAAGCGGGTGCTCACCCACATAAGCCGGCAATTACAATGGCAATGGGTGGAGTTGGTGTGATTAGTCGTTTGGCGGGAGAATTTTTTGGATCAGCCGTTACATTTGCGAGTGAGGGGCAGCTATCAGCACCGGGACAGATCCCGATTCAGGATGCACAGCATATATTACAGATATTACATGAATATCGATAATACCGGAATGGTTTGGATGGAGGATAGTATTGTATGGAGAATGAGATTCTTACAGGGATGAATGTAAATGAGGCAAAGAAGAAAGTTACAGATGAAGAGGTTAATAAGTTACTCAAAAGTGCTCAGGAGCAGTTGAGGAAGGAAATTCCGGTTGATCTGACTAAAGAGGAACGGGAAGCAATCGAAAGGGAGAAACGAAAAGCCGAAGAACTGGCAGCAGCGAAAGAAAAAACCGAACAGGAAGCAAGAGAAAAAGCACAGCGTGAAGCGAGAGAACGGGAAGAGAGAGCTGCGCGGATTGCGAAAGAGAAAGCGGAACAGGAAGCAAGGGAAAAAGCAGAGCGTGAAGCGAGAGAACGGGAAGAAAGAGCTGCGCGGATTGCGAAGGAGAAAGCGGAACAGGAAGCAAGGGAAAAAGCAGAGCGTGAGGCGAGAGAGAGGGAAGAGAGAGCAGCGCGGATTGAAAGAGAGAAGCAAGAGGAGGAAGCGGCAGCTACGGTGATGGAAGAACCGTATGTATTACCAGCGAGAGAGGTGGTAGAGAATAAGGAACGGATCACAGTAGGAAGGGTGATCGGAACATTTTTTGAGGCGGTATGGACCCTTTTTAAATTAGTGGTAGTAGTATCTGTTGTTGTAGGTGTTGTGGGTTTCCTTCTTTCAAGAAATTATATAGTTCGCGGAAGATGTGGTGACCGCCAGAGTCTTGCTGGAATGGCGGAGTCATCGGAAGCATTACAGAACCATATGCAGGAAAAAGAGAATGTTAAGACATGGCTTAGCAGTGTGAAAAGAGAGAAGTTACATATGGAAGCAGATGATGGTAAGATATTAGTGGCAAGACAGATCATTGTGGATGACAATGCAAAGCAGTGGGCGGTTATTCTTCATGGCTTTAATGGAAGTATGGAAGATGTCTATGATGTAGCAATGCATTATGTCAAAGAGGGATATAATGTATTATTGCCGGATCTGCGGGCTTGTGGAGAAAGTGAAGGTTCCCTGATCGGAATGGGTTGGTTAGACCGAATGGATGTGATCAATTGGATGGATGTGGTTTTAAAGGATCATCCAGATGCAGAGCTTGTGATTCATGGAGTAGATATGGGTGCGGATACGGCACTTATGCTTTCTGGGGAGCCTTTGAAGAGTTCTGTGAAAGCAATTGTTGCAGAGAGTGCTTATACAAGTGCATGGGAAGTTGTTAAGACAGAGTACAAGACACGGCATGAGAAATGGCCGACATTCCCAATACTTAATATGGTGAATCCGGTATTGAAGATATGGGCGGGATATAGTTTGAAAGAAGCAGATGCAACGAAGCAGGTAAAGAATGCAACCGTTCCGATTCTGTTGATTCAGGGTGGTAAAGATACTTATACAACAGAAAGTATGGCGTCACAGTTAGATCATGCAATCGCTTCTCAACATGAGCTGCTCACCATTCCAGACGGGGCACACGGTGATTGCCGGTATGCAGATCCGGATACCTATTATAATAAGACCTTTGAATTTGTTGGAGGATACGTAGAATAGTAATGGAACACAAAAAATACTATGATTTATCAGAAGAATTACAGAACCGGATATTAGAGGATCGGAAGAATGGTTGGTGCAATCCATATCGGGCGAAAGATGAAGATGCCATCCGTAGAAAACAGGATTGGGATCGTAATAAGTTATTACGTCCGGCATATATCAGGGATTGTGAGAAGATCATGCATACGCCGTATTACAATCGATATGCAGATAAGACACAGGTGTTCTCCTTTTATAAAAATGATGATATTTCACGGAGAGCACTTCATGTACAGTTAGTTTCACGCATTGCAAGAAACATTGGAGGGCTGTTGGGGCTTAATGTAGACCTGATTGAAGCTATTGCATTAGGACATGATATCGGACATACGCCATTTGGACACGCAGGAGAAAGATATTTAAGCGAATGTTTTAGAGAGTCGGCAGGACTTTTCTTTAATCATAATGTTCATAGTGTAAGGGTGCTGGATGCGATATTGAATCGTAATGTCAGCTTGCAGACGTTAGATGGAATTTTGTGTCATAATGGGGAATTTGCAATGCAGGAATACCGGCCGGTTCCTATAGAGGATTTTGCACATTTTGACCATAAGTATGAACAATGTTATGAAGACGAGGCAGCGATAGGAAAATTGGTTCCGTATACATTAGAAGCATGCGTGGTGAGAATATGTGATATGATTGCTTATCTTGGAAAGGATCGGCAGGATGCAGTTCGGGCCCGTCTGATTACGGATGATAGTATTTTTGAGGAGCGCACATTTGGAAAGAGTAACCCGGAGATTATTAATAATCTAATCGTCAATATTGTAGAGAATAGTTATGGAAAAGATTGTATTGTAATGGATGACGAATATTATAAGGCAATCAAAGCAACAAAGAAAGAAAACTACGAGAAAATCTATTTCAACGAGGCGGTAGATCAGGTATATGAAAATGATATCCGGCCGATGTTCCATATGATGTATGAAGGATTATTGCGTGATATGAAAGCACATGATACATCTTCTGTTATTTACCGGCATCATATTGAATTCGTGAAGGAGAATACGGCAAGTTATGGCTATGATGCGTATTTAGAGAAGACAAGTAATGAACAGATGGTTGTGGATTTCATAGCCAGCATGACAGATGATTATTTTGTGGATTTGTTTGAATATCTGTTTCCACATAGTAAGTATCATATCCATTATATATCCTACTTCGAACATTAAACTTACACCCTTGCACAGCGTAAGGGAACGGACGGACGCGCATGTTGAGGGTTGTGAACCCGGCTTTGGGCGGTGTCATATTGCAGCAGGCACACTTGCGTTACGGGCTCGCACGCAGCAGACACTAATGC
>CACWQE010000075.1 GCA_902762905.1 uncultured Lachnospiraceae bacterium
TGAATGCAAGGCATGAACTCTAGTGCGAAAGAGAGCAGCGCTGCGAGGTGTTTTCGAGCCTAGTACCGCTGCGAGTGATGAGTAGCGAGAGCGTGCCTGATATGATATGTTATATCCCAAACAACCGATTTGAAAAATAATATTTCGCGCGTCCGTTCCCTTACGCTGTGCAAGGGGGTAAATTTTATAGGAGGATGAGGAAATACACCCCAAGCGTCACCGCAAGATTCAGCACCAATATCACCATAGAATTCAGCCGGAACTTCCATGTCAGGAAAAAGTCCACCGCATAGCCCGCAAGCAATGCAACAAGAATCGATACACCCGACACCCCAAGACCTGTACCAAGATTCATACACTGGCTGCACAAAGACATCATAATGTTAATCAAAAGCCCTGCAATAACCGGTGCGATCCAATGGCTGATCGTCTGGAAGATGTTCAGATGAATAAATGCATCATACAGATAATATACAATACTAAAGAAACCGCATGATACTGCCATACTAATTACAAATCCAAGCAATGCAAACAATAAAGATGCCACCATGGAACCGCCTACATTTTGTCCCACAAAGTAACCGATACCAGAAAGTGTCTTACAAAGAATCGATCCCGGAAGAATATTAACAACGGATACCAACTGTCCGTAGAACTGCTGCTCTGTAACCATTCCACTTTCAATAAAGATACCATCCGCAATCGTCAGGTAGGCATCGCCACCGCCAAATGACATCAAAACCGATAATCCGCCCCGCAGAATAAATGACACAACATCTGGATAGAACAGACCCGTGATAACTGCCACAATTGCAATGATGCCGATCCATACTGCCAGATCCTTGAACAGTGAACCTTTATCTATCTTAAAATCATACTTCGTCTTACGCATACTGATAATCAGACCATAGATCGACAACACGATCATAACAATCTTCACAACATTAAGTGCCGTAGCAGACATCAAATGCTGTCCCTTACCATTGCCGAGCAGGAACAGAAGTCCCAATATACCGCTCACAATCAGGTGCTTTGGTGTATATTCTCCCCTCGTATAGAACACGAAAAAGAACACCAATGCCAGCAACTGTACGGTAGATACTGCAAAGATCGGAGTTCCGCTAAGTCCCAGAATCTGATACACATTCTTACCGCCAACTAAGATAAACACAGCAATCATAACACCAATCGATTTGATCATCTGATTACGTCCCTTTTCCGAACGCCGCTTATGCACAGAATAGATATATCTGGTCAACAACAGAATAATAAATGCTGCCACACCGATTGTCAGACATTCGATCACCCGAAGCACGCTGTCCTGTACCATAGAAAATGCACTAAGCAGCAACACCGTTGCAAGCGCCCCCGGTAATGCCATGCACAATGCACCTAATACCATTCCTATAATTCCAAAATTCCTTCTTCCAAAAGATGCTGATATCTCAACTGGAAGGGCCCCCGGTGTAATGCTGGCAACAATTACATCCTTTTCATATTGTTCTTTTGTGTCAATCTTCGCCTTTGTTACTACCTCATCTTCAATGACCGGAATCAAAATGCTTCCCCCACCGAAACCGATACAGCCAACCTTAGCCATAGATAACAAATACGGAATAAACTTCTTATTCATACTGTTCTTCTTTCCCACTTAATATAAAGCTTATCAGCCTTTATGCTCATGTCTGATGTATTCCGCACGAATGCTCACTTCGAAACCTTCGGTTTCTCAGTGTTCGTTGCACTCATATAACTTTCTTGTCAATCATTGACCTGCAAGCAGCTCATGCTTGACTTCAAAAGTTGCATTCGTGCTTATGCGTTCATTATATCAAGCAGTGTTTTATATTGCAAGCATTATTTCATACTTTTCACACCATTTTTGTATGAATTAAGAATTTTCAATGGTTTGCGATACTTTCTTCCTCAAATGTTCTATCATTTATCACTGACATTTTCTTCTGCAACCGAACCGTCTTGCCGTATCACTCCCTGCCTCTTATAAGCATAATATTCCGCAACCAGACTGCGGTATCCCCACCCTTTCATCTGTTCGTATGTAATCCGGTAGTTGCCCTTATAGTGCCTTCCCGTCACACAATACCGGATATATTGCTGCATATAAGCGTCAATGACCTTTAGACTATAATCCGTCGTGAGATTCGGAAAGAACCACCGCGACCAGGTAAATTCCGTACCGTCCTCTTTCGCAAAGAACTTATAATTCATCGCTTTGATAAATCCCTTTGCCGCCTTATCGCCGGACAGCCCTTTCTTTCGCTGCCATCGCCGCAGGGACTCTGCCTTCCGCTTGATCTTATGTTGCATTTTACGGATTGTATTCTCCGACAGATCTACCTTTCCATCCCGAAAACAAAAGCCTAAAAATTCCCACATTTCGCCAGGCTTGCTGATCTTCACTTTATCCGGATTCAATTCCAGATGTAAGTCTGACAGTTGCGAATACAACACTTTCTGGTAGTTCTGTAATTCCTCTAATGTATCTGCAAAGATTAATATATCATCCGAATATCGGAAGTAGAGAATCCCCCTACTTGCAAAACATGCATCCACATCCTTCAAATACACATTAGCAAAAAATGGTGAGACCGGCGTTCCCGCCATGGCTCCACGCTTCTCTCGTACCATCTGCCCGGATTCCATCTCCTCTTCCCTGCAATAATCGTTATCTTCTTCCTCCTGTATCATTGCATGTTCTAACGGTTCGTTGTCTCCTTCCTTCTGGATCACTGCACGCTCTAATGGTTCATTTTCCTTTACCCTATCTTTGTGATTCTTCTCCTGTTCATCGATCACAAGTGCAGCATCCGCAGTCAACAGATGTTCCAACACCCTATACAACCGGTCATCCTGCTCCTTCAAAAAAGATAATTTCTTCAACAGAATATCTACATCAATGGAGTTAAAATAATTGTGTACATCTACCTTCAGACAATACTTATCTGTAATTCCTGCCGTTCTCCGAATCCGCCGGATGGCATCCTTCACCCCATATTCTCTTCGAAATGCATAACAATTATCCGAAAATAACGCATCATACTGATACAGTGAATACGCAACAAATTTCAACATCTGATTCAACTCATAAGGATAGGAATACACCACCCTCTTTTTTGCAGAACCACCCTTATTGATCTCTCTACGAACCGGCAAGGGCAACACATACATCTCGTCCATCAGCCGGTTACCCCACTCTATATATGTCTTCTTCTCTAAGAATTCACGCAGCTTTTTCTCTTCCTTCGCCGATAAATGCTGCCGTTCTATCTTATATTGTAAGAATGTATTCCAACATTCTTCCTGCATACTCTGTTCTAAAATATCCATACTAATCTTCTCACCGCTTATAATAAAGGTAATTATCCAGAACCTTATTCACAAAATCGTTACTGCATGGCTCATATATATATTTTGCCATGTAAACCTGCAAAACCCCCAAAATGATTTCATTCTGAATAATGATAAAAAAAGAAAGAGAAAATGCTTTGAAGGAATTAAAGCGTGCTTAATTCTACCAGATTGAACATATTCCAGCCACCTGCAAAACTTCTGAAACGGAGCAGACATTTGTCTGTCCCTTTCAGGAATATGCTTCATCCGTCACAGGTGCAGTCATACTGCGTTTCTCTTTCTTTTCTGTCTTATATATGTGCAAACTTCTATCGAATAAAAGTTGTTTTTCTAATAATCGGCTGCCCGGCTCATTGATTCTTCTCTAAGCCAGCACCCTAGTCAGCCAGTTCCTTGCAGATCCGGTCTGTCATATAACCCTCTTCATTTGGAAGATAGTCATAGAAATCTAAGATCTTCACCTGATGATCTTTACAGTAGTCCCAGATCTCCCGGTTCGCAGCATGGTTATACTGACCATAATCATTCCACAAGCGAATGAGCAGAACCCGTCTTCCATTCTGATAAATGCCATAGGAAATATCATCCGGTTCGCAATAACAGTGAGAACGGCCATGTACATAGATATCCTCACCTAACTCCTGTTCCAACTCACGAAGGGTGACCTTACGCCGGATCTCATAATCACCGGCTTCCTTAACCACCTTGGTAAGTTTCTCATCAAAAGAACGGTAATCCTGTTCCCTCGTTCTTCCTCCCCAGGTGTCATTGCCACCCGCATTTGTCATGGAAGACACAGCCGAAGTCACGCTCCGTACTGCATCTCCAATCTCATTATCCCCATGTACCACTTCCGATAATTTATCGGATACCACATCGCCTAATGCCTGTGCTCCCTTGTTCAACAACTTATCCAGAAATCCCATACATTACCTCCTCCATATATCTTCTGTCAATACAAAATCTTATCTTTCATATCACATCTTAGCCACACAGCAAAACGTTTATGCCAACTGTGCAAGTCGCTCTTCCACAGTTGCAAGCATTCCGGTATATTTCTCTAACTTCGCCTTCTCTTCCTCGATCTTTGCTGCCGGTGCCTTACCTACAAAGTTCGGATTGTTAAGCATTCCATTACAACGTTTGATCTCGCCTTCCAAACGCTTCTGCTCTTTCTTCAGACGTTCAATCTCCTTATCAATATCAACCAGTTCTGCAAATGGCATATAGACAACAGCGTCATGGATAACGGTAGATACCGCATCATCTGCAATACCTGTCTTATCTGCCTGAACGATTACCTCGGAAGCAAATCCTAATGTTGCGAAGAATACTTTCGCATCCTCAAAGATATTGCGGATCTCTTCCTTCTCAGAAACCACATATACGGTTGCTTTCTTACTGTTTGGTACATTCATCTCTGCACGAAGGTTTCGGATTCCTCTTACCGCATCCTTGATCGTATCAACTGCCTTCTCATCTGCCTCAAAGTTCCATTCCTCCTTGAACTCCGGCCAGCTTGAGATCATAATAGACTCTTCCTCATCCTGAAGTGTGGTGAAGATCTCCTCTGTTACAAACGGCATATATGGATGCAATAATTTCAATGCATTGATAAGAACAGTCTTAAGCGTCCAGAGAGCAGCTGCCTTTGTCTCATCCTCATCATTGTAAAGTCTTGGCTTCACCATCTCGATGTACCAGTCACAGAACTCTTCCCAAATGAAATCATATACCTTAGATGCTGCAATACCAAGCTCAAACTTATCTAAGTTCTCCGTCATATCCTTTGCTAACATATTCACCTTAGATAAGATCCAACGATCAGCCAAAGTCAATGTATTCAGATCAACATCCTTTACATCTGCTTTCTCAATATTCATCATAATGAAACGGGATGCATTCCAAACCTTATTTGCAAAGTTACGGCTTGCCTCTACACGCTCCCAATAGAAACGCATATCATTTCCCGGTGCATTACCAGTGATCAAAGTGAAACGAAGTGCATCTGCACCATACTTGTCAATAACCTCCAACGGATCAATACCATTGCCGAGTGATTTACTCATCTTACGACCCTGATCGTCACGAACCAGACCATGGAATAATACGGTGTGGAACGGAAGTTTACCGGTCTGCTCGATAGAAGAGAATACCATACGGATTACCCAGAAGAAAATGATATCGTATCCGGTTACCAATACATCCGTTGGGAAGAAATAATCCATCTCTTCGGTCTTCTTTGGCCAGCCAAGTGTTGAAAATGGCCATAATGCAGATGAGAACCAGGTATCCAATGTATCCGGGTCCTGTTTCATATTGTTGCTGCCACATTTCGGACAGGTACATACATTTTCCTTGGAAACGGTGATCTCACCACAATCCTGACAATAATATGCCGGAATCCGGTGTCCCCACCAAAGCTGTCTGGATACACACCAGTCGCGGATATTCTCTAACCAGTTATAATAATTCTTATTCATACGCTCTGGGATCAGCTTAAGCTCTCCGTTCTTAACTGCTTCCAAAGCCGGTTTTGCCATCTCTGACATCTTTACAAACCACTGTGGCTTGATCATCGGCTCAACGGTTGTCTTACAACGATCATGCGTACCTACGCTATGGCTGTGAGGAACCACCTTAACCAGTAATCCCTCTGCCTCTAAGTCAGCTACCATTGCCTTACGGGCTTCATAACGATCCATACCGGCATACTTGCCACCCAGATTGTTGATCGTTGCGTCATCATTTAAGATATTGATCTCCTCTAAGTTATGACGCTTACCAACCTCAAAGTCGTTCGGATCATGTGCTGGTGTGATCTTCACACAACCGGTTCCAAACTCTTTATCTACATAAGGATCGGCAATGACCGGAATCTCACGGTCTGTCAAAGGCAGTTTCAACATCTTACCAATGATATCCTGATATCTCTCATCCTCTGGATTGACAGCTACCGCCGTATCACCAAGTAATGTCTCTGGACGAGTCGTTGCGATCTCTACATATCTTCCTTCTTCTCCAACGATCGGATAATTAATGTGCCAGAAGAAACCATCCTGATCCACATGCTCTACCTCGGCATCGGAAATGGTTGTCTGACATACCGGACACCAGTTGACGATACGGGAACCCTTGTAGATCCAGCCTTTCTCATATAACTTGCAGAATACTTCGTTGACTGCTTCGTTATTGCCTTCGTCCATTGTAAAACGCTCTCTGTCCCAATCCGCAGAAGATCCTAACTTCTTAAGCTGGTTGATAATACGTCCACCGTACTCTGCTTTCCACTCCCAGGCTTTCTCTAAGAAACCTTCTCTTCCAAGATCCTCTTTGTCAATGCCCTGCTTCTTCAATGCATCAATGATCTTAACCTCTGTTGCGATCGCTGCATGGTCTGTTCCCGGCTGCCACAATGCATTGTAGCCCTGCATTCTCTTATATCGGATCAAAATATCCTGCATTGTATTATCCAATGCGTGTCCCATATGCAGCTGTCCTGTAATATTAGGAGGTGGCATTACAATGGTAAATGGTTTCTTGCTTCGATCCACTTCAGCGTGGAAATACTTCTTGTCTAACCAATTCTTGTAAATACGGTCTTCCATCTCGGAAGGATTATAATTCTTTTCCAATTCCTTTGACATGTTCTTGTTCTCCTTTTTTATTATATGTGCCGCTGCAGCAGAACACAGTTCTGTTGCAGCATCTGTTAGGCGATATGAAAAAAGCCCTCACGTACGAAATGTACGTAAGGGCGAATTCGCGGTACCACCTTAATTTGTTACTTGTCTTGTCCGTTAACGGGGACGATGCGGCACAACCTACTGTAAGTTCAGTCATGCGGTTCAAAAGCTACCTTCAAAGTCTTCTTCTCGAAATGATCTTCCAGCCGATGAATCATTCTCTCTTGCAAGGAACAACTTCTACTCCTCTTTCTCACAACCTTTAACTGTGTCTAGTTTAAGGGATTATGCGGAAAATGTCAACTTTTAATTGTTAGATTGCTTCCAAAGCCTGACTAAGATCTGCGATCAGATCTTCCTTATCCTCTAAGCCGCAGGAGATACGGATCAGCCCTGCCGGTACACCCGCTGCGATCAACTGCTCCTCGGTCATCTGACGATGCGTTGAGGTTGCCGGATTCAGACAGCAGGTTCTTGCATCTGCTACATGCGTCTCAATGGCTGCCAGCTTCAAATGTTTCATAAATACTTCAGCCGCCGGTCTACCACCTTCTAACTCAAAGGATACCACACCACAGCCACCATTTGGCAGATATTTCTGTGCTACTTCATAATATGGATCACTTTTAAGACCGGAGTAATTCACCTTCGTTACCTTTGGATGCTTCTCTAAGAATTCCGCCACAGCCTGACCATTCTCGACATGTCTTGGCATTCTGACATGCAAAGACTCCAATCCAAGGTTCAGAATAAATGCATTCTGCGGGGACTGCATACATCCAAAGTCACGCATCAGCTGTGCCGTACATTTTGTGATAAATGCGCCCTCCATGCCAAATCTCTCTGCATAAGTAATACCGTGGTATGAATCATCCGGTGTACAAAGTCCCGGGAACTTGTCTGCATGTGCCATCCAGTCAAACTTACCGGAATCCACAATGACACCGCCTAATGCAGCACCATGACCATCCATGTACTTTGTTGTCGAATGTGTTACAATATCTGCTCCCCACTCGATTGGTCGACAATTGACCGGCGTCGGAAATGTATTATCCACGATCAGCGGAACACCATGCGCATGTGCCGCCTTTGCAAACTTCTCAATATCCAATACTGTAAGTGCCGGATTGGCGATTGTCTCGCCGAATACCGCTCTGGTATTATCCTGAAATGCTGCATTTAACTCATTTTCTGTGCAGTCAGGAGATACAAATGTTACCGTAATTCCCATCTTTGCCATGGTCACAGCAATCAGGTTAAAGGTTCCTCCATAGATAGAAGAAGATGCCACAATATGGCTTCCGCACTCACAGATATTAAAAAGTGCCATAAAGTTTGCTGCCTGACCGGAAGAAGTAAGCATGGCTGCACTACCACCCTCTAATGCAGCAATCTTCGCTGCAACCATATCATTAGTGGGATTCTGCAAGCGGGAATAAAAATACCCTTCTTCTTCCAGATCGAATAATTTCCCCATATCCTCGCTCGTATCATACTTAAATGTCGTAGACTGAATAATTGGAATCTGTCTCGGTTCTCCATTGCCCGGTGTGTAACCCGCCTGCACGCATTTTGTGCTCATCTTGTAATCTGCCATCCTTAATACCTCTCTTATATGTATTGACTCATAGGTTTCTCTGACTTCGGTATTCCCTGCCGTTTTCAAAAGCTGTTTCCTCATCTAAAAATGGGATACGCAGCCCTTACTAACATCCTCTTCATACGTTATCCTTCAAAATCTATATCCTATAGACTACTTTGCCTATAGGATTATAGTAACACATTCCAAACCAAAAGAAAACCTTATCTCATGAGATTTCCCTATGTTCTGATTCTAACGCATTGCCCCTGTGCAAATCAACCAAATAACTTGACTTTTCCTTCTATATTGAGTACAATTTACTTTAATTGATAAAAGCGTTAAAGCTTTAAATTTCTGATGTGAATACAAAGCATCAGATGAAATGATATTATGTTACAAAAGGAGAAGGAAAATGCCTATTACAGAGTTACTAGAGCGTAACGCCAAGGAATATGCCAACGACATCTGTTTAGTTGAGATCAACCCGGAAGTCAAAGAAGTCCGCCGCGTTACCTGGAAAGAATATGAATTGATGGAGCCTAACCCAACGACACATTATCGCCGTGAGATTACCTGGCATGTCATGAATGAGAAAGCGAATCGATTTGCTAATCTGCTGATCAGCCGTGGCATCAAGAAAGGCGATAAAGTCGGCATTTTATTGATGAACTGCTTGGAATGGTTACCGATCTACTTCGGAATCCTGAAAACTGGTGCGTTAGCCGTACCGCTCAACTTCCGTTATGCACCGGATGAGATTGAATACTGCGTGAAGTTAGCAGATGTTGATATTCTTGTATTTGGCCCGGAATTCATCGGACGTGTGGAGGAGATCGCTGACAATATCAGCAAGAACCGTCTGTTATTCTATGTTGGGGATAACTGTCCGACATTTGCCGAGGATTATAATTCCATGACTGCAAACTGTTCTTCCCTGTCACCAGATATTCCACTGACAGACGAGGACGATGCAGCCATCTATTTTTCATCCGGAACCACCGGATTCCCGAAAGCAATCCTGCATAACCATGAGAGCTTAATGCATTCCGCACGGGTAGAGCAGAACCATCACGGACAGACAAGAGATGATGTGTTCTTATGCATTCCGCCTCTTTATCATACCGGAGCCAAGATGCATTGGTTCGGAAGTCTGTTATCTGGAAGCAAAGCAGTCCTGTTAAAGGGCACCAAACCGGAATATATCTTAGATGCTGTATCCAAGGAACAATGTACGATCGTATGGTTGTTAGTACCATGGGCACAGGATATCTTAGAAGCATTAGACAGCGGCCGTGTAAAATTAGAAGATTATAAGTTAGACCAGTGGCGTCTGATGCACATCGGTGCACAGCCGGTTCCACCAAGTCTGATCAAGAAGTGGAAGGAATACTTCCCGAATCATCAATACGATACCAATTACGGTTTAAGCGAATCTATCGGCCCTGGTTGTGTACATTTAGGTGTCGATAACATTGATAAGGTTGGTGCGATCGGCAAAGCCGGATACGGTTGGGAAGTTAAAATTGTTGACCCAGACGGTAATACCGTGAACCGCGGTGAGGTTGGCGAGCTTTGTGTCAAAGGTCCTGGTGTCATGACCTGTTACTATCATGATAAGAAAGCAACCGCCGAAGTATTAAGGGATGGCTGGTTATTTACCGGAGATATGGCACAGGAAGATGAGGACGGTTTCATCTTCTTGGTAGATCGTAAGAAAGACGTCATTATCAGCGGCGGTGAGAACTTATACCCAGTACAGATTGAAGATTTTATCCGTACACATGCCGGAGTACATGATGTCGCAGTTATTGGTCTTCCAGACAAACGTCTGGGAGAGATTGCATGTGCGATCATTGAGCCAAAGGAGAACATCATCTTAACCGAGGATGAGATCAACGAGTTATGCCAGCAGCTTCCTCGTTACAAACGTCCACGAAAGATTATATTTGCGGATATTCCAAGAAATCCAACTGGTAAGATTGAGAAACCGAAGCTTCGTGAAATGTATGCAGGTGGAAGTGTTGTTGACGCCCAAAACCACGGTTGATCCTATTACCCTTGCACAGCATAAGTGAAACGGATGCGCATGTTGAGTGTTGTGAACCCGGCGTTGGGCGGTGTCATATTGCAGCAGGCACATAGCACAAGGCATACCTTCGAACTAAGCTTGCAAGCAAGCTAAGGTCTCAGACATCGCATTACGGGCTCGCACGCAACAGACACTAATGCTCCACGTACCTGCTTGCAATCATGACAGACCGCCCCTGCCGGGATTTACTTTTTAAGCATGCGCTGTTTACCGGTTAATCTTATTACGACTGTGCTTATCGCCACCCCCGAAGCCGCCCAGCGTTAATATGACACCGAAGCTTTGATCATGGCAGTCAAAGTTATGAAATAATATCATAATTATGATCTTTTATTCATAATTTTATGAAATAATTTCATAAGTTTGACTTTTTTGTTCAAACGTTTGATCAAAAAACGGCAGAAACTCGGAAAATTATGCATTTTTGGTCATAATCGTAGACACAGTATTTTCTATGTGATATTCTTCTTACACGTTCGAACGAATCTAATACCAAGGAGGACGTTACATGTCGAAAGACACCACTCTCACCGAGCCAATGCTCTGGGATGAGATCATGAAGGCACTTGTCTATACGATGCCGGAACTGTCTATACGATGCCGGAACAACTCTTTCCTCTCATTGAGGAAGTCTATGGAATTACTTATCCAAAGGGAACCACAGTACAGTTTCTTTCTACGGAACAGCCAGTTTTTCCAAGTGACACGACCGAAGCCCTTACTTCACAATTTATGGATCTGTCAGTTTTGATTAATGGCACAGATTATTATCATATTGAATGCCAGATGAAGAATGACCACCAGATGGTGATTCGTATGCTTTCGTATGATCTGCATTTTGCCATGCAGCATTACGAAGCAGAACAGGATGCCACCGGAGAGATGATTCTGCACTTTCCAAGATCGGTTGTACTTTATCCAGAGAAGAACGGAAAGATCCCGGACTGGCTTCGCTGTC
>CACWQE010000076.1 GCA_902762905.1 uncultured Lachnospiraceae bacterium
CTGGAGCAATTAAGTGCGAACGGCCCCGGCTTGGAACCAATTTTTCTAGGCCGGAGCGTCCGTCTGGCACATCTGTCCGTTACTTACGCTGTGCAAGGGTGTAAGGACTTGCAATGTAGAGTAACCCTGTGGTAAAGTAGGTTTATGGAGGTGCGTTAGAATGAAGATATCTACAAAGGGACGGTATGCCATCCGTGTTATGATTGATTTGGCGGAACATAATAATGGGGAATTTATTCCTCTTATGGATATAGCAAAGAGACAGGAGATTTCAGAGAAATATTTAGAGTCAATTGTGGTAGTACTCAGCAGGAATGATTTTGTGCAGTCGCTGCGCGGGAAAGGTGGCGGATATCGCCTTATAAAAGAGCCGTCTGAGTATACAGTTGGCAGTATATTGAAGATCACAGAGGGAAGTTTTGCACCGGTAAGCTGTTTAGAGAAAGAGCCGAATCGGTGTGAGAGGGCAGCCTTTTGTAAAACACTTCATATGTGGGAAGGCTTTCAGAAGGTAGTTGAAGATTATTTCGAAGGAATTACGATTCAGGATCTGTTAGATCAGGCACCAAGTGGCGATGATTATATCATTTAGTATAGAAATGCAGGATTGGGAGACAGTATATGACAGATAGAACAAAACTGCAGGAGGAATTGTTCGGACTGCAGGATCTAAAGTATCGGGATTTTCATAGTAAATTAATGCCAAATGTGGAAAAGGAGCAGGTAATCGGGATTCGGACACCGGTGCTCCGAAAATTTGCAAAGCAGTTTGCAAAGACAGAAGAAGCAGTGGCATTTTTACAGGAATTACCGCATGTATATTATGAAGAAAACAACTTACATATGATGCTGATTACGGGGATAAAAGATTATCAGGAATGTTTGGAAGAAGTGATACGATTTCTTCCGTATATTGATAATTGGGCGACTTGTGATTATCCGGCACCGAAATGTTTTGCTCAACATAAGGAGGAACTGTTGCCATATATCAGACAATGGATTGCATCGAAAGAGACGTATACAATCCGGTATGGAATTGGTATGCTGATGAGATTATATCTAGAGGAAGATTTCTCAGAGGAATATCTGGAGTTGGTAGCGCGGGTGCAATCAGAGGAATATTACGTCAATATGATGATTGCCTGGTATTTTGCAACTGCATTGGCGAAGCAATGGGATGCTGTGATTCCATATATAGAGGAACATCGATTATCTGACTGGGTACACCGGAAGACAATTCAAAAATCGATTGAAAGCTATCGGATTACGGACGAACAGAAAAGATATTTGCGTACTCTGCGGTAAGAAGCGTTACGGTATTGAGGATGAATAGACATCTTTCACAGAAAAAACTTGACGAAAGGCAAGCTTTGTCATAGAATAGCAAAGGCGTTTTGCCAGGATATGAAGAAAGAAGGTTTTCAATATGAGATATGATGTGATTATTATTGGGGCAGGTCCGGGAGGAATCTTTGCGGCATATGAGTTGATGAAGAATAGACCGGATTGTAAAATTGCGGTGTTTGAGGAAGGATATGCATTAGATAAGAGACATTGCCCGATCGATGGGGATAAGGTAAAGAGCTGCATTAACTGTAAGCGTTGTTCTATTATGTGTGGATTTGGTGGGGCAGGAGCCTTTTCGGATGGCAAGTATAATATCACAAATGATTTTGGCGGAACCTTGTATGAATATATCGGTAAACAGCAGGCGGTTGATCTGATGCGTTATGTTGATAAGATCAATATGGAGAATGGTGGTGAGGGAACCAAGTTATATTCTACTGCCGGAACCAAGTTCAAGAAACTTTGTCTGCAGAACAAGTTGAATCTGTTAGATGCATCGGTGCGGCACTTGGGAACCGATATCAACTATGTGGTATTACAGAATCTGTATCAGAAGATGAAGGATCATGTGGAGTTCTATTTTGATACCCCGGTTGAGACAGTGGAACGTCTAGAGGATGGTTATCGCATTATCTGCGAGAAGGGTTCTTTTGATTGCGAGAAATGTATCATATCTGTAGGACGGAGCGGCAGCAAGTGGATGGAAAAGGTATGCCGGGAATTGCAGATTCCAACCAAGTCGAACCGAGTAGATATTGGCGTCCGGGTAGAGTTACCTGCTGTTATTTTTTCATATTTAACAGACGAGTTATACGAGAGCAAGATCGTATACCGGACAGAGAAGTTTGAGGATAATGTCCGTACTTTCTGTATGAATCCGAATGGTATTGTAGTAAATGAGAATACCAATGGAATCATTACGGTAAATGGTCACAGTTATGAGGGAGATGAGAAGAAGACAGCGAATACGAACTTTGCGTTATTGGTTGCCAAGCATTTCTCAGAGCCGTTTAAGGATAGTAATGGGTATGGCGAGAGTATTGCCAGACTTTCGAATATGTTAGGTGGCGGTGTCATTGTACAGCGTTTTGGTGATCTGGTTCGTGGACGAAGGAGTACAGAGAAACGAATTGCAGAAGGGTTGGTTACACCAACGCTTTCTGCAACACCGGGGGATCTGAGTCTGGTATTACCAAAACGTATTATGGATGGAATTATCGAGATGATCTATGCGTTAGATAAGGTTGCACCGGGAACAGCCAATGATGATACGTTGTTATATGGTGTGGAAGTCAAGTTCTATAATATGGAAGTTGAATTGGATCAGAACTTGGAAAGCTGCCATAAGGGCTTGTATGTGATTGGAGATGGAAGTGGTGTTACCCATTCTTTATCCCATGCATCGGCAAGCGGTGTCTATGTGGCAAGACATATATGTTCATTAAGTTAATAGATGCGATTGCGTATGAATAATAAAAGTGGGAACTCCTGTAAAGGAGTTCCCACTTTATGTGTATGGTGAATCAAGTACAGATTGGTACTTGCATATAATTTGTATTTGATAAATGTACATTGCTGAGCTGATAATGGAAATCAGCCGATTCCACCGAGCGCAATTCCGAGAATCAGTACCAGAATACAGATTGGACAATAGATGTATTTACATACCGGTAGATACTTATCCGTAAATGGCTGGGTTCTTCCAGTATTGATCTGTGTCTCTACGTATTTCTTGCCACATACCCAGAAGAACATGATTCCGGCAAGACCGGCACCTAATGGGCAGATGTAGATTGACAGGATATCCATCCATTGTGAGACAATTCCCTGAATGCAAATGGATACAATGAGGGAAATTACAGCAATTACACTGCAGGCAGCCTTTCTTCCAAGATGCAGCTTTTCCTGTACCGTTGCAATTGGTGCTTCGTATAAGTTGATCAACGAAGACAGTCCGGCAAAAAATACAGCAACGAAGAAGATAATGGCAATCACATATCCACCAGGCATACTCTTAAATAAAGCTGGAAGGTAGATAAACATGAGTCCCGGACCACCCTGATCTAACTGTGCTCCTGTGGTTGCCATAGCCGGAATGATCACTAATGCAGCAAGAATGGCTGCTAATGTATCGAAGAAAGCAACCCGTCCGGCAGCAGCTGGAATATCCTCTTCGTCCGGCAGATATGATCCGTAGATCAAGGTTCCGTTACCGGCAACGGAAAGAGAAAAGAATGCTTGTCCCAAAGCAAAGATCCAGGTAGAAGGATCTACGAGAGCTTTCGGATCTATGCGAAAAATGTATTTGTATCCGTCGATTGCACCTGGCTGAAAAGCAATATAGATTCCAAGAATGGCAAACAGGATGAAGAAGATTGGCATCATGATCTTATTTGCTTTTTCGATACCACGGGCAACACCGAACATCAGAATTCCGATTCCAAGGAACAGTGCAATGATCTGCCAAAAGTTATTGCCAAAGGAAGATGCCATACTATCAAAACGCGCGCCAAATTGTTCCACATCATCTGGTGATAAGGTGGAACCGGTAAAGGCACCGACCATATATTTTAATAACCAGCCCATGACAACGGTATAGCCGATTGCCATAGCGAGAGCACCAAGAACAGGAATGTAACCAAGTAATTCTCCAATCTTTCCTTTCCCTTTGGTTCCACAGGCATATCCGAAGGCATCGACCGGACCGGATCGGGTTGCGCGTCCGAAGCTCATTTCGCCGATCACTCCAGTAAAACCGATCAAGGCGACAAAGATAATGTATGGAATCAGGTAGGAACCACCGCCATACATAGACACTCTGGTTGGGAACATCCAGATGTTACCCATACCGACAGCAGAGCCGATGCAGGCAAGGATGAATCCCCATTTGTTGTTAAACGAATCTCTCTTTTTCATATAATTCTCCCTATTTGTATAATGATAAATAAACGACATTCTATACTATAGATGATTTTATGCAGAAAGTAAAGGAATGAAACGGTTTGCAGGGAAAAGTTTAATTGACACTGGTATCATTTTTCCGTAAAATGAAAAGATGGTTGTACACATGAAGGAAGAAATGGTGGAGACAATATGAAACAACGAGTATTCATTGTTATGATATGTATAGTAGCGGGAATGGTATTGTTGTCCTGCAGGAATGAGAATAGACAGACGGAAGAATTGCCACAGCTTCGAATTGGTGGGGCAATCTATGAACCTTATTATTATAAGGATATCGATGGTGATTATACCGGTATTGATGTGGAACTTGCGAGAGAAGCGTGCAAACGACTCGGATATGAACCAGTTTTTGTTGAGATGGATTTGGATAAAAGAAATGTGTATTTAGAAGATGGGACGATTGATTGTATGTGGAACTGTCTTCCGATGGAGGATACTGCGGAGGAATGTCAATGGGCGGGTCCGTATCTGTATAGCCGGAGAGTCATAGTTGTTCCGAAGGATAGTACGATTAAAGAATTAGCAGACTTAGGAGGAAAGACATTGGCGGTACAGGCTAGTTCTACTGCGGAAACTATATTTTTAGACAATATTGGAAAGTCTATTCCGGATGTCGATCGACTCGAGACCTTTCAGACGATTGGTGAGGTGTTTACTGCATTGCGAAAGGGATATGTAGACGCCATAGCAGGACATGAGGGAGCATTACTCGTATATACCAAGGACTATCCAGAAGAGTATCGCTATCTCAATCTGAGCATACATTTGTCCAAGTTAGGAGTTGCATTCGCAAAATCGGCAGATTCACAATTGGTTGAAGAGTTAACGATAGTTCTACAGGAGATGACAGAAGATGGAACGACAGCTGAGATTCTGGAAAGATATGGGTTAGATGTAAAAAGGAATATCTATGGAGGGGAAGATTAATGCAGGAGAAAGCAAAAAACCAATTGGAAAATGGAATGTCAAGAATATGGATTCTATTTCTTGTGATAGGTATGCTGTTTCTTTCCATAGTATATGCGGTGGTTACAAAGGTGGAACGGAATCAGGTCAAGGGATATGCGGTTGATACTTTGAAATTCCTACAATCGACCTGTCAGAAGTATGATGATTACCAGCTAGGCAATCTGACGAGCGAGCTACAGACGATTACGAATAAAGCCAAAATTCTGACATTATATGCAGGGGAAGATGAACGAAGTCTTACACAATATGCAAAGAATCAGAATTTGACTGGAATCTATGTGATGGATGAAGATCTGAAAGTGGAGGTAAATGTTGCAGGCAATTCAGATAATGCGGATGATTTATTAGACGTGATCCAGTCTGAGAGAAATTTAAAGACGATTGTGCGCTGTCCGAGGAAGACTTATGCGGATCAGGTTACGATCGGAGAACGGATATACAATTATGCGATTGTGGCGCGTAAGGATGAGAATGGAGCGATTATTTGTTATGATGATATTACAGCATTGACAGACGATAAGAATGAATTCTCACTTGCGTCGCTGTTAGCCGGTGATACATTTGTGAATAATGCCAGAATTGTGATCACGGATGATGAGCACATCATCGGAACGAATATAAATAGTATGCAGGGTTTGAGAATAGATCAGTGTTCTGTTACAAATGTGAGGGCGCAAGATGAACTGAAAGAGGATAAAGATCTGTTCCAATTGACAGATCAGGGAAAGACTTGGTATGGCAAGCATGAATTATACCGAAATTATTATCTGTATGTCTTTTACGACGGGAAGGTTGTGTTTGAAAATCGAAAGTATTTCTTAGCAGTGGCACTTGCGATATATATTATTGCATGTTTGATATTGGCAAATCTCATGCAACGTAATAAGAAACGTAAGATGCAGCAGATGGAGAAAGAATATCATTTAGTTAATACGATCACAAGTATCTATGCGGCCAATCTCCTGATCCGCATACAGGAAGACCGTTGGGAGCCGATCATTACGACACAGCGGTTGATGCAGGTGATTGACGGTGTGGTATCTGCGAAAGAAATGTTGCAGATTTTGATAGAAAGGCTGGTGCAGCCTGTTTATCAGGAAGGTTTCCGACAGTTTGTAGAGATGGCAACTTTAGAGGAGAGATTGCGGGATAAGAAATTTATCGGATATTCTTTTGAGAGTGAAGATCGCTGGTATCAGTCTCTGCTGATTCCACAAAGAGATGATACCGGAACATTGCAGTCAGTTATCCTGACATTTCGGAATGTAACAGAACAGAAGAAACGGGATATGGAATATCAAGAGAAACTGCGGGTGACAGCGGAGGAGGCGAAGAAAGCCAATGCGGCCAAGACAGATTTCTTACGGAGAATGAGTCATGATATAAGAACACCGATCAATGGAATACGTGGAATGGTGAATATCGGTAAGACCTGTGAAGAAGATCCGGTTAAGACAAATGAATGTTATGATAAGATACTTGGTGCGTCTGATTTCCTGTTGGATCTGGTGAATAATGTACTGGATATGATCAAGTTAGAGACAGGAGAGATTGAATTAGATCATAAGCCATTTGATTTAAGAGAAGTTATGGATGATGCTTATCTGGTTGTAGAGACACAGGCAGCGGCACATGGAATTGCAATTCACAGGGAACCGTTAGAGGGAGATTGCTGGCATCTGTTGGGAAGCCCATTACATATTAAGCAGATCTTTCAGAATATTATGTCCAATGCAGTGAAATATAATAAGGAGAACGGTTCTGTGCGTGTATGGTGCAGGCAGAAAGGGATAGATTCTCAATATGTTACCTTTGAATTTGGATGCGAAGATACCGGAATTGGTATGAGTGAAGAATTCCAGAAGCGGGCATTCGAGACATTTACACAGGAGCAGGATGCGGCAAGAACAACGTATTCCGGTACAGGATTAGGACTTCCAATTGCGAAGAAGCTGGTAGAGCATATGGGTGGTACGATTGATTTTGTAAGTGAGCAGGGAAAAGGTACAACCTTTACAATTGTACTCCGGTTAGAGATAGATAAGAATTATCATGCAATGGACACAGATGCAAAGGTGATTGAAGAATCCATTACGGGGACGAAGATCTTGTTGGTAGAAGATAATGAATTGAATATGGAGATCTCCCAATATATGTTGACAGAAAAAGGTGCAATCGTGACGACGGCATTTGACGGACAGGAAGCAGTGCAGAAGTTCGAAGAATCAGATCCGGGGGATTACGATATCATATTAATGGATATTATGATGCCGGTAATGGATGGATTAGAGGCGACCAGATGTATACGGGCATTGAAGCGGGCGGATGCAAAGACGATTCCGATTATTGCCATGTCTGCAAATGCGTTTGCAGATGATGTGGCACGCAGCAAGGCAGCCGGAATGAATGCACATTTATCCAAACCATTAGAATTTGATGAGGTGTATGCGACGATTCATCAATTTTGTAAGAATGGCATAGTAAAGGATAGCCATGTTGGAGATGAACAATGAAACAATGTATGAAATACATACGATAAGGAAAGATATGAGGAATAGAACATGTTATCAGTAATAGAAAATGTGAATAGTGTAGTCAATAATTTTATCTGGGGTGTCCCTGCTATGATCTGTATTGTGGGTGTTGGTCTTGTATTGAGTATTAGAACCAGATTTATTCAGATAAGAAAATTTCCATATGCATTGAAGGTAACCATCGGGCGTATGTTTAAGAAGAAGGAAGCAGCAGATGGTGCGTTGACACCATTTCAGGCGGTATGTACGGCTCTGGCGGCAACGGTCGGAACGGGTAACATTGCAGGTGTGGCGGGAGCCATTGCGATTGGTGGTCCGGGAGCTGTATTCTGGATGTGGATGTCAGCGATTCTTGGCATGTGCACGAAGTTCTCTGAGGTAACCTTGGCAGTGCATTTCCGGGAGCGTAATGAGCATGGTGACTGGGTAGGTGGCCCGATGTATTATATTAAGAATGGTCTGAAAAAACATTGGCATTGGCTGGCGTATCTGTTTTCGTCATTTGGTGTATTGACAGTGTTTGGAACGGGAAATGCAACCCAGGTGAATACGATTACGACAGCGATTGATTCGGCGTTATATAATTATGGAATCTTATCTAAGGATTCCGTTTCTATGTTCAATCTGGTACTTGGGATCATATTAGCAGGACTGCTTGCATTGATTTTGTTAGGCGGTGTGAAACGAATTGGCCAAGTGACAGAGAAGTTAGTACCATTTATGGCATTACTATATGTGGTGTTGGCAGTAGGTGTTATTCTGCTTCATATTCAAAATGTACCTGCAGTCTTTGCATCCATCATTCAGGGAGCATTTCATCCATCGGCTGTAACAGGTGGTATTGTGGGCAGTTTCTTCCTCAGTATGAAGAAAGGGGTATCCAGAGGAATCTTTTCCAATGAGGCGGGACTTGGTACGGGATCTATTGCACATGCCTGTGCAGATACCAGAAAACCGGTTAAACAGGGATTCTTTGGAATCTTTGAGGTGTTTGTGGATACGATTGTGATCTGTACTTTAACAGCATTGGTCATTCTTTGCAGCGGTGTGCCGATTGCATTTGGCGAGGCCGCCGGAGCAGAATTGACGATTCTTGGATTTACGTCAACCTATGGTAACTGGGTGTCGGTGATCACAGCGGTTGCAATCTGCTGTTTTGCATTTTCTACGATGATCGGCTGGGGTTTATATGGTGCCCGTTGTATTGAGTTCTTATTTGGTTCTAAGGTACATAAGCCGTTCATGCTGGTGTATTCATTAGTTGCGATCGTAGGTGCAACAATGGATCTTGGATTAATGTGGAGTATTGCGGAGACGTTTAATGGGCTGATGGTAATTCCGAATCTGATTGCAGTATTCTTGCTTTCTGGTGTAGTAGTCCGGCTGGTGAAAGAATATTTTGAGAAGGAAGAGACAGTATAAAATAGTGAGCAAAACATTTTGCAAACTTTGATTGACAAAAGGCGGTTGGCCGGATCATTTAACCGATCATATAAATGCCTATATGCATTTGATAAAAGGAGGCAGGATGGGAATGGAAGATATGGTGATACAGGACTTAAAGAAACGAAAAGAAACTGTGTGGATTAATTCGGATATGCAGAGTGTGCAACCGCATTCCATTATATCGGGTGAGAAATTTTATAAGGTACAGGCGGCACAGAATCGTCTGATGCGTTTTATGCCGTATATTGCCAGTGTATTTCCGGAGACAGCAGCCAAGGTTGGACTGATTGAGTCGGAGTTATATGAATGTGAGAAGTTAAAGGAATGGCTGAACGGACAGGGAAACCGGGTATCAAAGCATATTATGATCAAAGATGACGCCCATCTTCCGATTGCTGGGTCTGTGAAGGCAAGAGGGGGAATACATGAGGTGTTGAAGCATGCAGAGGATATCCTCCGAAAAGAGGGTATGCTTCATCCGACCGATAATTACAAAATCGTGGATTCAGACGAATGCCGGAAGGTCTTAAGCCAGTATTGTATTCAGGTTGGATCGACCGGGAATTTGGGACTTAGTATCGGAATTATGAGTGCAAAGCTTGGATTTCGGGTGATCGTCCATATGTCCGCAGGTGCCAGACAATGGAAGAAGGATATGCTGCGGGAGCATGGAGTTACCGTGATTGAGTATGACAGTGATTACGGGGAAGCGGTTCGGTGCGGAAGGGAACAATCGAAAAACGATCCTATGAGTTATTTTGTGGATGATGAGAATTCGGAAGATTTGTTTATGGGTTATGCAACCGCAGCGATGCGACTTTATATGCAGCTCTATAATAAGAAGATTCCGGTTGATGTGAAGCATCCGTTGTTCGTATATCTTCCTTGTGGTGTGGGTGGGGCACCCGGAGGAATTACCTATGGACTGAAACAGATGTATGGAGATGCGGTGCATTGCTTCTTTGTGGAACCGATCGAGATGCCGTGCTTTACATTGGGTATGTCGAGCGGCAGAGCAAATGATATCTCCGTGTATGAGATTGGTCTTGGCGGCAGTACGATCGCAGATGGTCTGGCAGTTGCACAACCGTCCGGTTATGTATGCGACAAGATGAAGGACATTGTGTCAGGAAGTTTGACGGTATCAGATGAACATTTGCTTGCATATCAACAGGCAATATATAATACAGAAGGAATTTATGTAGAACCGTCTGGGGCAGCGGGATTGGCAGGAGCCATACAGTTATATAATAGCGAACCTTTTGCACAATATGTTAAGGAACATAATCTGACAGAGGCCTTGTCAAACGCAACACAGATCATATGGGCAACTGGCGGCGGACTAGTTCCAGAAAAGGAGAGAAAGTAAGAATGAAGATTAAGCAGGCAGCATTAGAGGATTTTGATATTGCATTTCATTATATTGAAGCATTGTGGACATACAATACTTACGATTATGCAAGTGTAAAGAAAGTATATGAAGAAGTCCTTGCAGATGATAATAGCTTTGCTTTCTTTGCGGTGGACGAAGAAGGAAAATACCATGGTTTCTGTCATGGAGATTATTTTAATACTTTCTGGATGACAGGACTTACTTGTTATGTGTCAAGTCTGATCACAAACGAAGAGGATCGTGGTAAAGGATATGGTGTATTATTACTTGATCATGCCAAAGAATTAGCAATGCAACGAAACTGTAAAGCAATGATATTAGATTCCGGACTCCCACGGACAGGGGCACATGGTTTTTATGAGCATTATGGGTTTGAGAAAAGTTGTTATGGATTCGAACTCCTGCTCTAAATTTTTACCCCTGTACAGCGTAAGTGAGACGGACGCGCGAAATATTAGTTTTTAAATCGGTTGTTTGGGATATAACATATCATCGTAGTCGCTACTCATCACTCGCAGCGGTACTAAGCTCGAAAAACCTCGCAGCGCTGCTCTCTTTCGCACTAGAGTTCATGCCTTGCATTCACTAAGTGCTCAAGGAATTACCGGCGGTTCTGAAGTACCTGC
>CACWQE010000077.1 GCA_902762905.1 uncultured Lachnospiraceae bacterium
CTGGAGCAATTAAGTGCAAACGGCCCCGGCTTGGAACCAATTTTTCTAGGCCGGAGCGTCCGTTTGGCACATCTGTCCGTTACTTACGCTGTGCAAGGGGGTTAGTCTTGGATTTCTCCATTCTTGTGACGCACAAAGAAATCCTTCGTCTCCTTCACAACCACACCGGAAAGTGCAAAGATTGCGATCATATTCGGAATCGCCATCAATCCATTGAAGATATCTGCGATCGTCCATACTGCCTTTACTGTCATGTATGGTCCGATGAATACAGCAATGATATACAACCAACGATATACCAGGATGGATTTGCCCTTGCTTCCGGTCAGGTACTCCAGACAGCGCTCAGAATAGTAATCCCATCCAAGAATTGTAGTAAATGCAAAGAATACCAGGCAAAGCATTAACAGGAATGCAGATACCTTTGCCGGAAGTGGAAGACCATTCTGGAATGCATAAGTAGTTACCTGTACACCTTCCAGACCTTCCTGCTGCCATGCACCGGTCAATACAATAGAAATACCAGTCATCGTACAGATTACGATCGTATCAATAAATGTTCCCGTCATAGAGATCAGTCCCTGACGAACTGGCTCCTTTGTCTTCGCTGCTGCTGCCGCAATCGGTGCAGATCCAAGTCCTGCCTCATTTGAGAAGATACCACGGGCAACACCCTTCTGCATTGCAACGATCATAGAACCAGCCACACCACCAGCTACTGCCTGTGGATTAAATGCACTCTTTACAATTACAACGATTGCATGCGGAATCTCAGTAATATTACAGATCAATAACACAACAGAGATCACAACATAAATAATTGCCATAAATGGTACGATAATCTGTGATACATTGGCAATTCTCTGAATACCACCGATCAATACCAACGCAACGCAGATACTTAAAATAAGGGATGCAATTACAACCGTCCACGAATAAGTTCCGATTCCCGGAATGGTAACGGTATTTGCCTTATCTGGATCAAAGAAGCCCTGAACCGCAGATGAAATACCATTCACCTGTGAGAATGTACCAATTCCAAATAATCCAACACAAATACCAAAGAATGCGAAGATCTTAGCCAGCCATTTCCAGCCTTCCCCCATTCCTTTTTCTATGTAATAAAATGGTCCACCTAATGCATGATTCTCTTCATCTACCACACGATACTTGACTGCAAGCAAGCCCTCTGCATACTTGGTTGCCATTCCGAAAAATGCTGCAAGCTCCATCCAGAATAAGGCTCCCGGGCCACCGGCTCCGATCGCAGTTGCAACTCCGACAATGTTACCAGTACCAATGGTTGCCGATAATGCAGTACAAAGTGCTCCAAATGAAGTAACCTCGCCTTCACCCTCTTCTTCATTCTTCACCATCCATTTGAGAGCCAGAGGTAACTTTCTTACCTGCAACAATCCCATACGGATCGTCAACAGAATTCCACCTGCCATGATCAATATCATAAGAGGCACACCCCAGACCAAATCATCAACCTTCGTTAAAAACGTATTCACTGTATCCCACATATTCTCCTCCTTGTGTGTTATCAGTTTCTCAACAGTTACTCAACTTCACCATCCTATCATAATTTCTATGAAATGAAAAGGTAAATCCCAATATTTTTCATGTTTTAACCGCATTTTTCCTTATTCTTTTAAGTATATCTGACTTGTCATCTTATTATTTAACTATATTTGCCTTGAAATATTCCATTCCATATCTGCATATCCGTATTTCACTCTATTCTCTTATGATCCGATTCGATTTCTTCTGAAACTTTCACTTCCCATATAATTTTTTCAGCAACGCTTTATCTTGCCGCTCTCTGTCCGCGGAAGCTTCTCCACCCGTCTGCAGATCTTCGGTATCTCATATACCTGCAACACATCCCGCAGTCTTCCCCGGATCTGTGTCATTCCCGGCAGATCATCCTCCCCCTCATAATCAAATTCCAACTGTTGATGTGTTCCTTTTATTCCCACTTTCGCAATTCCGGTAACATGATATACATCTGCAAATGTCTGCTCGATCCGGTATGCAGACACCTTTCTTCCATTAATATTCAGTATATCATTCGCCCTTCCAAGAAAATAGAAATTGCCCTGATCATCCATCCGTCCCAGATCCCCGGTATTATGCGGCATTTTTACCCCAATCACACCATAGGCACTCTCTACATAGAAGGATCCATCCCGGATTACCGCCTTTACATTTGGAAACAAGTGTCCCACCAGTGAAGCATCCTCCGTTATCTCTTCCTCCGAAAGATATGTAATATAGCTCACCTCGCTCGCACCATAATATAAGACTACATGCATATCCGGAAATGCACTCTTTACCTTAACAAGTTCCTGCTGTCCAAATGACTGCGAGCCCGTCGTAAAATGCCAGATTCCATGTACCGGCTGTTCCACCACCCGGCACAATGCCATCATCTTTGCCGGAATCAGATAAATTGCATTAACTCCATGCTGCAATATTAACCGCAGCCAATATTGCGGTTGAAACCGCTTCGTTGCCACTATTGTTCCACCCGTTGCAAACAGACCCATATATAGATTCAAATTACCGGTAAATGCCAGCGATCCCTGTGCAAACAGCACAGTATCCTTTTCCATGGAAAATATCTCATTCTGAACCGGGAAGAAATCTGCCCAGCTTTCAAAGGTACGAAACATGATTTTCTGTCGTCCGGTAGTTCCGGAAGTCAGTACCCCCATCACTGCCTGTTCCGGCACAGGAGTCTGTTCTAACAACATATAATCCTCGTCCGACATATCCTCCGGCACAATGACTGGTACATACGAGGTGTCCTGACAGGCAAAGAATGCAACTAATGCTTCTGTTATGGAATGTTCCCGTACAAGATAAAGCTTCTTGGAATTCCATTCCAGATTCTTGTCTTTATCTGTCTCCTCATCTCTTATCTGCTGACGCATCCGGGATGCCTGTTCCACCATTTGTCCGTATGTGATCACATGCTCATCTTCAACAAGCATGATGTGCATTTCCGGCTGCCGGCAAAGCATATCCCAATATCCGGCATTTTCCTCATCCTGTAATTTCTTATCGCCCTGCTCATTCATCCTGCATTCTGTCACCTGTTTTTCCTCTTTCTGCATCTTATCCAGTTCTTCATTCCGTTCCAATAACATGGCTGTTCCAATTCCTCCAGCCGCAGATACCGCCGCAATTCCGTATTTACATTTTCTTTCTGATTCATCCGTCCTTACCTGATCCACGTTGTTATTCGGAAGCCCTACCCCCACCACACTGCAAGTTCTTTCCGCCTCCATCCCGGATATAACTTCAGGAGCATCTAATTGCCGGAGTGCCTGTAATAAATGAAGTGTTATGATCGCACCGGATGCGCCATACGGATGTCCATAAGCCAAGGCACCTCCATAGATATTATACCGATCCCGATGTTCACCAAATTCTCTCACCACAATCTCATCAATGACCGCAAAGGCTTCATTGTATTCCCATGCTGTGATCTGCTCTGCCGTCAAAGTATTCTGTTCCAACAGCTTCCGAATCGCCGGCACCATACTTTCCGGACTGTAATCCGGATCCGCTCCAACAGATACCACATCTACCATCCTTGCCTCCCATGACAACCCATGTGCATTCGCATATTCCGCTGAGCATAACACAACAAATGCCGCCCCGTCATTTGTAAGACTCACCGTTCCTGCCGTCACATATTCTCCACCCGGAACCAATGCCGGTAATCTCTGCAACAGACGTTCCGACATCTTCGGTCTTATTCCTTCATCATGAGCCTTTGCATTTCGCAAATCCTCTTTGCTTGATTCGCAATAAGGAGTTGCCAGTATATCATTTAACAGCCCATGTTCTGCCGCCTCCGCTGCCCGTCGATGGCTTGTAATAACATACTGTGCCAGAGCATTTTTATCTGCGGCTAATTTTCGTCCCACCCGTTCTGCCCCTTTTAGCATTGCTAATTCATCCTGTGTTCCGGGTGCAAACTTTGCAACAGAATACGCCGGGTGCTCCGCACAATAATCGGGATGTCTCTCATTATGAACTCTGGTCGGTTTGGTCGATGCACTTTCCATGCCCCCTGCCACAATCACATCAGCCAGACCTGCCTCGATCTTGGCCGCTGCTATGGCAATTGCCTCTAACCCGGAACCACACTGTACATCCACTGTGATACCGGATATCTCCTGTGGATAATCTGCTTCCAGCAAAGCCAGTCTTGTCACATTGCCGCCACCACCTACGCCATTGCCGGCAATCACCATATCAATATCTTCTACCGGTATACCGCAGCGTACCGGAATCTGCCGCAGCACATGTGCACCTAACTGTTCTGCACTCACATTGCGGTACATTCCACCTTCTACACCTATGTAAGTTCTAAGTCCTCCAACAATTCCAACGCGTTCCATATTCCATACCTTTCTGCTTACATTTTATGCTTCATTTGCCATCGTATAATCAAGCATACTTGCTCCTGCTCAATTATGCATGTTGTATACACAAAAGAAGAAGCAACCCCTTAATCATCATATCATCCCAGGAGTTCCTTCTTCTCAACCTTTCACTACCGTATCACAACTTATCCCCTTACTGTAAGTTGTCTCCATCTAATGCCGCCAGATAGCAATTTGTATGGAACCATACATTGCTATCCGCTTCTGACCCTCGCATCCTATTATACTTCTTACACTTTCTTCTTACCGCCACGTCCCATACTATCTTCCATTGCATAGAACTCAGCTGTCTCTCCCATTCCTTCTGTATGCGTGCAACCGCCACGTCCCATACTGTCTTCCATCGCATAGAATGCTACCTGGATTGGCTTTGCAATCAGAACCGCAGCAATACACTTCACGATATCCAGCGGAATAAATGGTACAAATCCTGCAAAGAAAGCAGCCTTCCATGTCATACCTGCTGCAAACTTCATCCATACAAATCCGGCTCCATCAATAATCGGAATACCAATCAGAATTGCCACAAGTGCATAACGTACGATATTGTACTTCTTACCACGTAACCATGCGATCAATACAACTGCCACGATGAATCCTATAAAGTATCCACCTGCCGGACCAAACATCTTACCAGGACCCGATGCGCCACCATATACCGGTGCGCCAACTACACCTAACAGCCAATAACAAAGCAATGTAATAAATGCTTCTAACGGCGACAAGGTCAGAGCAACCAGATTGACTGCCAATGTCTGTCCTGTAATCGCTGCCTCTGAAAATGGTAACGGAATGCGTAAGTAAGATGCTGCACTTACAAATGCTACCATCAATGCAATTTTCGTAATCTGTGGGGTTGATAATTTCTTCTTATCCATATCTTTCTCCTTACTCAACACGTTTGTGAATTGTGAAATAGGTGGTGTCCATCATAACAAGCCGTACACTGTCATCGTGTACTTCGATCTGGCAGGATGCACCTACCGGCAATGGCTGGTGAAATGCCGTTTCATAGCTTGCATGTTTTGTGAAAAATCCCTGCAACAGTTCCCGTCTCTGCAACTCATACAAGATATACAATCCCGGAACAATCGCATTCCTGCCACGATGAATCGGGTTCGTATCCTGCACCAGATCCAGATAATGGTCAACCTGTTCCTGCGCAATCGTTATCATGCCATCTGCGTCCAAATGATCCTCTGGCATTCTTTGTATAAGATCACACTGCATTCCTTCCTGTTCTGAACGCTCCGCAGAAGACTCTCTCTGTTCTTTCGGCCTCCATAACGTGATCTGCAGAAATCCCGTCTCATTCTTATCCTGATTCCTTCCTGTCACCCGGATCACCGCATAGCCCGGTCTTTGTTTGATGATTGCTGCATCCACGTAAGCATACTCTCCGCCTACGTTCCACAACACCTTTGCAATTACATAACCATCAAACATGCCATCGTTGTACGCTGCCAACGCCTTTACCAGTTGTAAGAAACCGTTCAGTTTCCACACCTCCCATTCAAATGTCAACCTTTTATTGTTGCCCAAGTTAACATTCATCCGATTAAGAATACCCGACTTCCTTTCAATTGTCAACCCATTTATTAAAAAAGAGTTAACAATTCGTATTTGATAACGAATCATTAACTCTGATATCTAATCCTGTGCCACTACTTCCTTATAGAATTCCGTGATGTCTTTTCTTTGTTCTTTTGTATAGGCGATCGCCGTCCTTGGATGTTGATTGAGAATTCCGGTCAACAGGTATTGCAGGTCATATCCCCATACACAACCGCTTTCCTTTAATGGAACCATGTAATCCTGAATAAATTGCAATACCGGATACAGATTGTACTTCGGATTCCGAAGGAATCCTAACAACAGTTCCATCGCACAGTTACCGGCACCACGCCCCATTGCCATATAGGTACCATCTAACCAGTCAACGCCATCACCGACTGCCTCTACCGTATTGGCAAACGCAAGTCTCTGATTGTCATGTGCATGAATACCGACTTTCTTATTATACTTCATGGCAAACTCGGAATAGATATCCGCAATCCGAGCCACCTGCTCTGGATACAACGCACCA
Organism: uncultured Lachnospiraceae bacterium; assembly: GCA_902762905.1. Taxonomy (GTDB): domain Bacteria; phylum Bacillota; class Clostridia; order Lachnospirales; family Lachnospiraceae; genus CAG-590. The sequence goes on from CACWQE010000077.1 coordinate 6,550, forward strand.
AAGCTATCTACAATATACACTACATCAACCGGAGATCTTCCAAGTTCATCTAATGCTACTTTCATGTCCGCTTCCTGTGCATTCGAGATTGCCATAATATTGCAGGTCACTTCATATCCCTTCTTCTTGGCATCCTCGATCACATCTAATGCCGTCGGCATCTGATGCAGATATGTTGCAACACGTACCAGATCGATCACACTGTCCGACTTGTTGATGATATCATTTTTATAATCACATCTTCCGACATCCGCCATAATCGCAAGTTTTAAATCCGTATCATTCTCCCCTACAATACTACGGATATAATCCTCATCACAAAACTTTAACTTTCCAAACTTGTCAACATCGAACATACTCTTATCTGCCCGGTAACCAAACTCCATATAATCCACACCGGCTTTGAGATTCGCTTCATATAATGCCTTCACGAACTCATCCGTAAAACGAAAATCATTCACCAGACCGCCATCCCGTAAGGTTGCATCCACTACTTTAACAGATGGACGAAATCCCATTAAATTCGATAACTCTTTCATCTCTTCTCTCTCCTTTGATTCACTCTAGTCCCAGTCCGTCCACAGACTTACTTTCTCTGATTGTTTCCACCTCTATATCAGATTCCTTATTCAATGCTTTAACACATAAAAGTATTAAAGCGTTTATATCTTATCATAAATGTATTCATATTTCAAATACTTTTTAAAAGAAATCTTTTCTAATTTAGGGCTTGCATTTCTTATTACATAAGTATATAATCTATCAAGTGAGTTTTGATACTTCACATCGGGGCGTGGCTCAGCTTGGTAGAGCGCTTGGTTCGGGACTAAGAGGTCGTGGGTTCGAATCCCGTCGCCCCGATTATACAGGTTCAGAAGAGATTACAGTAATACTGTGATCTCTTTTTTTGCATTTCACACAACATGGAATTGCAAAGCAATTATCTTCTTCTCCGCAAGGTACGCATCTTTAATGAGTTTTTTGCTTTATTGGACAAATTTTCTATAAAGTAAAAAGCTGCCGTATATACATACGACAGCTTCTTATATGATCTATTCTATCCAATTAATTGGATGATTCTCAGGCTTTACCTACAGATCCGAATAATTCCATCTTCTCTTTCACAGTAGCCTTAATTGCTTCAGCACCTGGAGCTAATAACTTACGAGGATCAAATCCTTTACCTTCCTGATCCTTACCAGCCTCGATATACTTACGTGTAGCTTCCTGGAATGACAACTGACACTCTGTATTAACGTTGATCTTAGAAACACCAAGCTCAATTGCTTTCTTGATCATATCAGCTGGGATTCCTGTACCACCGTGTAATACTAATGGCATCTCACCAGTCTTAGCCTGGATTGCATCCAATGTCTCGAAGCTTAATCCCTTCCAGTTTGCTGGATACTTACCATGAATATTACCGATACCAGCTGCTAACATATCTACGCCAAGATCAGCGATTGTCTTACACTCTTCTGGATCAGCACACTCGCCCATACCAACAACGCCGTCTTCTTCACCACCGATAGAACCAACTTCACACTCGATAGAAAGACCTAAGTTATGAGCTACATTTACTAACTCTGTAGACTTAGCAAGATTCTCCTCGAATGGATAATGAGATCCATCAAACATGATAGAAGTGAATCCAGCCTTAATACACTTATAACATCCTTCATAAGTACCATGGTCTAAATGAAGTGCTACAGGAACTGTGATTCCTAACTCTTCGTCCATAGCCTTAACCATAGCTGCAACAGTCTTGAAACCTGTCATATACTTACCAGCACCCTCAGATACACCTAAGATAACCGGGCTCTTTAACTCCTCTGCAGTTAAAAGAATAGACTTTGTCCACTCAAGATTGTTGATGTTGAACTGACCAACTGCATAATGACCAGCTTTGGCCTTCTTTAACATTTCTGTTGCTGAAACTAACATGAATCATTCCTCCATTTGTTATAAAAATTACAGGTGAAATTATATGCGCACCTGCACACCTAAGCTGATTATACCCTATGTCCGAAAAAAAATAAAGTATAATTTTTCTCATCAAAAGTGATGTAGATCTAGTCTCTTTGGAACAGGTCACGTGTATAGACTTTGTCCTTCACGGAGTCTAATTTGTCACTGTAACGGTTTGCAATAATCGCGTTACTCTGTTCCTTAAATGCGTCCAGATCATTCACTACCTTAGAACCGAAAAATGTGCTGCCATCTTCAAGTGTTGGTTCATAAATGATAACTTTCGCACCTTTGGCCTTGATCCGCTTCATAACACCCTGAATAGATGACTGCCGGAAATTGTCTGAATTCGACTTCATAGTCAGACGGTAGACACCAATCGTTACATCTTTCTCTGCGGTCGGATCATATGTGTTGCTTGTTCCATCTGCCCCGCTGTAAGAATAATATCCTGCAATATCCAATACACGGTCTGCAATGAAATCCTTTCTCGTACGGTTACTTTCTACAATCGCCTCAATCAGGTTCTCCGGTACATCTTTGTAATTCGCCAATAACTGCTTGGTATCCTTTGGCAGACAATATCCACCATATCCAAAAGACGGATTATTGTAATGAGAACCGATTCTTGGATCTAAGCAGATACCATCAATGATCTGCTTGGTATTCAGTCCCTTAGATTCTGCATACGTATCTAACTCATTAAAGTAAGAAACACGAAGTGCTAAATACGTATTGGCAAATAGTTTAACTGCCTCTGCTTCCGTGAATCCCATAAACAATGTATCAATATTCTTCTTGATCGCACCTTCCTGTAATAATGCCGCAAATGTCTTGGCTGCGTTAACCAGACGCTCATTCTCAAGATCTGTACCAACAATAATACGGGATGGATACAGATTATCATAAAGTGCCTTAGACTCACGAAGAAATTCCGGGCTAAAGATAATATTGTCCGTATGGAACTTCTCCCGAACAGACTTTGTATATCCTACCGGAATCGTAGACTTGATCACCATAATTGCATCCGGATTCACTGACATAACAAGCTCAATAACTGCTTCTACCGCACTGGTATCAAAATAATTCTTCTGGGAATCATAGTTCGTTGGTGCCGCGATCACGACATAATCCGCATCCTTGTAAGCTGCTGCACCATCTGTAGTTGCCGTCAGATCCAACTCCTTCTCTGCAAGATACTTCTCAATATAATCATCCTGGATTGGAGAAATCTTATTGTTGATCTTCTCAACCTTCTCTGGAATGATGTCCACAGCGGTAACATGATTATGCTGTGATAACAATGTTGCAATAGACAATCCCACATAACCCGTTCCGGCAATTGCAATATTAAGCGGAGAAACCTTCTCTAAATTCTTGCCGTTGCCATTCTCCACAAATACTTCCGCCGGATCAAAATGCAATTCCTGTGCCAAGGCAGCCAACTGCTGCAAAGACGGAACATACTCCCCAGATTCAATGTGACTGATCATGGTACGATTGATTCCGGTTGCATCTGCTACCTGTTGCTGTGACAGGTTGCGGTGCTTTCTGGCATCTGCTACTAATTCACTGATCTTAGAAAATGATACTTCTTTCATCTCTTTTACCTCAATTCCAATACATGTTATCAAATGTAACAAAACACAATAAGTTTCTGATGGACTCATCATATCATTTTACGTAAAATAAAGCAATAGTTATTATACGAGAAAATGCAATGTTATAAAATATAACAAAAATAGTGTCAATCATGCCTCCAAAGGCATAATCGACACCACTGTATTACTGCGTTCTCTCTTTTTGTTTTCGAACAAATGCCATGATTACGACATTCAGTATAAATCCAACCACAAAACCTGCAAGATTCAACATCATCTCATGAAGATCACAATGTCTGCCCGGAATTCCCATACAAACTTTGCCTGCCTCTGCCCATATAGCCAAAGCGATACCGGATATTGCAAACAACACCCACCAGATCCGGTGTGTCACCCACTCACAGCTTAATGCAAATGCTCCAAACATGCCATATACAAAAAAGGTTGCTGCATGCGCAAGAACACGAAACCGATGATCCCATAACAGAATAAGATTCCAGTCATTTGTATCCATCCGTAGCAACTGCAACACACGGATTGTGAAATACTGACTGGTAGATGCCGTATTTTCCCCATTTTGAAAGGAAAGAAACAGTATAACACCTCCCCAGATGATCAATACGGCAATAAATATATATCGTTTTTTCCATCTGAAACCATGTTGCTTTTGATCCAATGTCCTATAACCTCCATATCATTTTGCCATTCACTCTCTACACACAAAACACCGGGAACAAATCCAGACACAGAATTCATTCCCGGTATTTCCCTGTTCAATCCCTATTTATGCCCACAACTTAGCCGGATATACGCCAGCCGCAATCATCTCACGGAAGCCTTCCTGTGCCAATGCCGTATCTTCCTGATACGTAATTCCAATCCACTTATCATTGGTCTCACGCACCTGCACCTCTACCTGATTCTTGTGTAACAGATCACCTACACGAATCGGAATCAGATACTCTTTCTTAAGAGGATCCTTGCTATCATCCTGCAGGAACTCTACAAATCCATCTTCTAACACCTGGAATAGCTCTGGTCCCGCTGCCCACATATTCATCGATACATGCGAATCCGGTGTGATCCACTTGCCGACTTCATCGTTATCGCACTGTACTGTATTGTCTTTGTTCACA
>CACWQE010000078.1 GCA_902762905.1 uncultured Lachnospiraceae bacterium
ACAAGTGATATGTATGCATTCTTAATCCATATCCGTTTTGTTCGTTCTGCTTATTACTACGTCGCAAAGTGCTGGCGTGCTCCACGTACCTGCTTGCAATCATGACAGACCGCCCTGCCGGGATTTACCTTTTTATGTACATGCGCTGTTTATCGTGTAATTTCATTGCGGCTGTGCTTATCACCACCCCCGAAGCCGTCTGGCGTTAACAGGCCCCGGAACTTTAATTATGATTAAAATTGATAATCTGGCTACATGTCAGGGCAGAAGGATATATATTTATTCTTTATCTCCTATAACTTGCCATTACAGTAGATCATTTACGCCAACGAGGGAACGGCCTCGGGTGGGCGATAAGCACAGCGTAGTATATCTTGATAGGAACAGTGCAAAACACATTAACGTAAATATCGGTTGTAAGGATATAACATCTATCATAAGCAGGTACTTCAGAACCGCCGGTACTCGGCGAGGTGTTTTCGAGCCTAGTACCGCTGCGAGTGATGAGTAGCGAGAGCGTGCCTGCTATGACACTTACGCTGTGTAAGGGTAAATGTAACAATTTTGTAATGGTTTGGTAAGAGAAACTTAATGAAAATTACACCACGAATGCGTTGATTTATAAGGGCTTAGGTGCTATACTCTACATGATTTGAATACAGTATAGAGGAAAGGAATTATGAAAATGAGTGATAAGCAGTTGCAGGAATATATGAATAAGAACATATTACATAGCATAAAGAAGACAGCATGTCTGTTTACATTAGGAATGGGGCTTGTATTAACAGGAGGTACAGTGCATGCGACAAGTGCACAGCCGGTGGATGTCACGGCAACGACAGAAGTGGCAACTGAGACGACAGAGGCGACACAGCATAAAGCGAAGATTGTGAAAGAAAATGGAGAATCTTACTATAAGAATGCCTCAGGTAAGAAAGTGAAGAACAAGTTTGTTACGGTCGGAAAGAAGACGTATTATTTTGGCAAGAATGGTGTCATGGAGAAGGGCTGGATGAAGAAAGGTAAGAATTATTATTTCTTTGATCGCAGTACCGGAGTTATGAAGAAAAAAGGAAAAGTGGATGGCATTTCTATCAATAAGGATGGGACTGCGAAGGTAAGTAAGGACGCTAAGAAGAAAGTAGAGACGATGATCCTGGCAAAGAAGATTGTGAAGAAGCAGACCAAGGCAACAGATAGTAAGCAGGACAAATTAAAGAAATGCTTTGACTGGGTGATGAAAGCACCATATAAGAGATATCGGATTATTGCACAAGTTCGTACGAAGAAGAATTGGGATGTCGATTATGCCAATGATATCTTTAAAAAGGGAAAGGGCTGCTGTGTATCTATGAGCAGTGCGTTTGCATATCTTGCAAAGGAATGTGGATATTCCAAAGTGTACCTGTGTGATGATTCGGAACATGCATGGGTAGAGATTGGTGGTAAGGTATATGATGTATTGTTTGCCAGAGCCAAATCTTATGACAAATACTTCAATTCTACTTATAAGACTGCGAAACTCGTGAAGGTTAATAAGTTGAAAATCTGACAGACAGAATTCATATATACATAAGATACGATTAGAAAGAAGAGGGAGAATTCGATGATTTTTAGTTCATTGGAATTTTTATGTGTATTTTTACCGGTGGTATTTGCGCTGTACTGCGTGATTCCGTCATTAAAGGCGAAGAATGCACTTTTGATTGTGGCGAGTTTATTCTTTTATGCCTATGGAGAACCGGTATATGTATTGTTGATGATATTTAGTGCCATTGTGAATTACGCAATGGCACGTTTGATCGATAGGGGACAACGTGCAAAGAAAGTATTTCTGGTAGTGGATATTGTCTTGAATCTGGGAATGTTAGCGGTGTTTAAATATGCGGATTTTGCGGTAGACACTGTGAACAGGGTGTTATCTGTCAAGATTCCACAGCCGGGAATTACCTTACCGATTGGTATTTCATTTTTTACGTTCCAGGCATTATCCTATGTGATCGATGTCTATTGGGAGAAGGTGGAAGCACAGAAAAGCTTCTGGAATATCTTGTTGTATATTTCGTTCTTTCCACAGTTGATCGCCGGTCCGATCGTTAAGTACCGGGATATTAATGAAGCAATTACAAACCGCAGCATGGACGCAGATGAGATTGCAAGAGGATTGCGTCGGTTTATTTGTGGATTAGGTAAGAAGGTGCTGATTGCCAATACAGCAGGTCTGGCGGCAGATCATGTTTTTGCGGCGGCACATTCGAAGGTAAATATTGTTGTAGCATGGATCGGTGCAATCGCGTATCTGATGCAGATCTATTATGATTTTAGTGGATACAGTGATATGGCAATTGGACTTGGTCATATGTTTGGTTTTCATTTTAAGGAGAATTTCCAATATCCATATGGAGCGGACAGTATTCAGGAGTTCTGGAGAAGATGGCATATTTCATTATCAACCTGGTTCAAGGAATATTTGTATATTCCGTTAGGTGGCAACCGGAAGGGAACGGCTCGAACATGTCTTAACCGGATTATCGTATTCTTTTTCACTGGATTATGGCATGGAGCGAATTGGACATTTGTAATATGGGGATTATGGCATGGAGCATTTTTACTGTTAGAGACGTATATTCCGTTCACAAAAAAGGTCCCGAAAGTGATTGCAAGAATCTATACTTTGCTTGTGGTTTGTATAGGTTTTGTAATGTTCCGTGCAGATAGTCTGACAGATGGTGTGTTTATGATTGGCAGGATGTTTACAGGTTTTTCTTTTGATACGGCAAGCATGAGTTTTGCAATGCAGCAGCTGACACCGTGGTTTCTTGCTATGATGGTTGCAGCAGTACTGGGGGCAGCACCGATTAGAAAATATGTCGATTGTGTACGGCAGAATATAGCGGGTGAGGAACTTACCGGCAGATGGAAGAATGTGCAGATACTCTTATATGTATTGTCTGGCGTTCTTCTGGTATGGTGTATGATCCGGTTGTCCGGAAGTACCTATAATCCGTTTATATACTTTAGATTTTAGGGAGGTGCGCATATGAAGAGGACAGGTAATGTAATATATATTGTGATATGTCTTGTAATCTGTGTGCTTCCATTTGCAGGAATGACAGTCTATAAGACGAATACAACAACGGAGAATAAGACGTTGGCAGCCTTCCCAAGCTGGCAGAAGGATGGAGCATGGAATCGCAGTTACTTTGATGAATTGTCTGCTTATTTTGAGGATCATTTTGCATTTCGGCAACAGTTAGTATCTGCGGATGCTGAGATTCAGAGCAGGGTGTTTGGTGTGTCAAATGTAGATACGGTAGCGGTTGGAACAGATAGCTGGCTGTATTATACGGATACGGTCAATGATTATCTGGCACAGGACACAATGAACGAACGACAGGTATTTGATACCGTTCATAATCTTTCTCTGTTACAGCAGTATGTCAAGGAACAGGGTGTGGAATTTCTGTTTACGGTAGCACCAAATAAGAATTCTTTATATGGTGAGCATATGCCGTACTATCTGAGTAAGAAAGCAGGAACGACAAAGAATATGGACAAATTGAAGCAGCCTCTTACGGAGGCGGGTATCTCATATGTCGATCTGTTTGCACCATTTAAAGATCAGAAAGAGACATTATATCTGAAACGGGATTCCCACTGGAACAATAAGGGAGCGGTATTAGCATATAACACGTTAATGGATGCCGTAGAATGTGATCATCCAACCTATGAGGATGTAGATGTGGAACGTAGGAAAGATACTTACGGAGATCTGAATAAGATGTTATACCCATTGACCGCAGTACCGGAATGGGATTATCAGTATGAATATGACAGCAGCTGGAAGTATACAGGCAAAGACAAGGATGTGGAAGCTGCTTATATTGAGACGGAATGTAAGAGTGGAAAACAGTCTTTACTGATGTTCCGGGATTCATTTGGCAATACATTACTGCCGTTGATGGCGCAGCAATATAAGAAAGCAACATTTTCAAAGAGTGTTCCATACCGGATTGCGGAATATATGGATTCCTGCAAGCCGGATCTTGTGATTGCAGAGAAGGTAGAACGTAATATGGATGAATTTATGACGATGCCGCCGATTATGCAGGGACCGGAGGTTTCTATGCCGGATTCTGTTGAAGAGACAGCGGATCTTGGTGCAACGCTGATGTTGGAAGATTCATCGGATGATACCAGGTATTATCTGGTATCCGGTGAAGTGTCAGGCAAGGAACTGGATTCGGATATGAAGATCTATATCCGGGTTGGAAGTGGTGAGAACACAATTGTCTATGAGGCATTTACGACTGTAACCGATACTTCCGATTATGGCTATCAATTGTATCTGAACAAGCAGCAAATGCAGGAGAATGGTATGGTAGAGCTGACAAAGGAAGAATTAAGTGTGATCGTAGGACAGAATGGAAAATGGATGCAGGTCAGTGGAAAGTAGTAAGAGGATAGACTATGAGAACAGAATGGAAAGGATTCAAATATATAATTGCCGTGGCAGGAATGTTGACAGCCGGTCTATTGACTGGATGCGGAGCAAAGAACACACAGGTTCATATTATAGATGGACGGGTGAATACAACGATATCAGTGTCTGCCAATACAACAGTCAGGAAAGTATTGGAAGAGGCAGAGATTCCGATATATCAGAAAGATGAAGTCTCGCCATCCTTAGACAGTGTAATAAAGGACGGTGATAAGATTACAATAGAGCGATATGCAAAAGTGACGCTGGTAGAGGGAGATAAGACCTCGGAATTGGAAATGACAGGGAAAAAGGTACAGGACGTATTAGATGAAAAGGGAATAGCTGTGAAAGGACATGACTATTTGAATCATAGTACACAGGCTTACCTTTTGGATGGCATGACTATTGAAGTAACACATCGATTGGCGGTTACAATTCAGGTGGATGGCAAGAGAGAAGATTGTCTTACGAAGGCTTCTGATGTGACAGGACTTTTGGAAGAACAGAATATTGCATTGGATCAGAAGGATATTGTGAAACCGGGACGGGATAAAGCCCTGACGGAAGGAATGAATGTCGTGATCGAACGTGTATCTGTGAAAGAAGTGGTAGAGAAAGAGAAGGTTCCATTTGAAACAGAGGTGGAATATTCGGATTCTATGTATTCGGATGAGACGGTAGAGAAGACGCCGGGAGTAGATGGGGAAAAGGAAGTAACATATCAGGTGACTTATGTAGATGGCAAAGAAGACAGTCGGAAAGCAATTACAGAGAAAGTGCTGAAGGAACCGGTATCGCAGGTTGTAACGAAAGGAACCAAGAGCCGTAGAACGATCGTATCCAAAGAAAAGGTGCCAGATTGTGATGGTTCCGGGCATGGATATTATATTATTACCTATTCAGATGGAACGGTGGATTACAAAGATTATTAACCAATCGTCTATAAAAGGAGTGGTGTGAAATGAGGCGCATACGATTATGGGTCGTGGTATTGTTGTTGGTGTTAAGTTGTCGTAATGTATCGGTGGCAAAGCAGGCATCCTCGGATTCACTGGCAAAACCAGCAATTGGAAGTGTATTTGCCACTTCAAAGTCTACGATACGTCTTGTATGGATTCCGGTAAAGAATGCACAGAAGTATGAAATCTATCGCTCTGAGAGTAAGAAAAAGGATTTTGAATGTATTGGCACTACAAAGAGGACATCTTATGTAGATAAGAAGGGCAAAGCATTGACGACTTACTATTATAAGATTCGTGCAGTACGGGACAATACAGCGACTGGGGAAAAGGAATATAGTCCGTATAGTATTATTATGAAGAAGAAAATGCGTAAGATCGTGAAGACGACTGCATATGCAGGAGATTCTCTGATGGTCGGACTATTGAATTATGGAAAGATTACGGATAACCACAAGCAGAAAGTATTTGCAAAGATTGGAATTGGCACCCAGGCATATTATGAAAGCGATCTGTTGACACAATTATTAGCATACAAACCGGATCGGTTGTTTATTATGTTAGGGGTGAATGATATTGCAGGTAATCCATCGGAAAAACAGATGGATAATATGATCCGGTATTATAAAGCAATTCTCAAATCCTGTGTGAAGAAAAATCCTGATATGGAGATATTCGTATTAGGAGTCAGCCCGGTTGGAAAAAGTTCTACGGTAAGTCTTGACACAATTAATTATTATAACCGGAAGATGGAGCGGCAGGTAGTACCGTTAGATAATGTATATTATTATGATCTGTGCCTTGAATTAGCAGGGGATGACGGATATCTGAAACCGGAATATGTGGCAGGAGATGGACTACACTGGACTTCTAAGACATATGATACCGTTCTTAAGGCAATGAAAGAAATGGTGAAAGAATATTAGGATTTCATTTACAAATACTTAATAATGGTAGGAGTGTTTATTTTTTCTTGCACAAAAGGGCAAATCATTGTAAAATGGTGGAAGGTTACGTAAGAAATATAAGTAAATGGGAAGGAATGTATGTATGAGTGAATGGATTTTATGGAGCGATCGCGGACCAACGGTAGATGAAGTAAGGAATAATAACCAGTTTATTTGTTCAGACGGACTTAGCAGTTTTGTGAGAACATACAGCTATCGGATGCGCGGTTTTGTACATGAATCGAATGGAAGAGAAGTAATGGATCGTGGAATTATTGCCTGGATGCCATTGCCAGAACCATACAAAGGGGACTTATAGAATAATTATCATGGAGGTGCAATATGTATAGTTTTGATGAAATCAGCAAATTAGATCCAGAAGTAGCGAAAGCTATGACAGATGAGATTAACAGACAGAATGAGAATATCGAGTTAATTGCATCGGAGAATATTGTAAGTAAAGCAGTTATGGCTGCTATGGGAAGTCCTCTTACGAATAAGTATGCAGAAGGATATCCGGGTAAGAGATATTACGGTGGATGTCAGTATGTAGATGTAGTGGAAGATCTTGCAAGAGAACGTGCGAAGGAATTATTCGGATGTGAATATGTCAATGTTCAGCCTCATTCCGGAGCTCAGGCGAATATGGCTGTATTCTTTGCGATTATGGAGCCGGGAGATACCTTTATGGGTATGAATCTTGCACATGGTGGACATTTGACACATGGTTCACCGGTTAATATGTCTGGTAAGTACTTCAATGTAGTTCCTTACGGTGTCAATGATGATGGATTCATTGATTATGATGAGGTAGAGCGCATTGCGAAGGAGTGCAAGCCTAAGATGATCGTAGCTGGTGCATCCGCATATGCAAGAGCAATTGATTTTAAGAGATTTCGTGAGATTGCAGATGAAGTAGGTGCAGTTCTTATGGTAGATATGGCACACATTGCAGGTCTGGTTGCAGCAGGACTTCATATGTCACCAATTCCATATGCACATGTAACAACAACAACAACACATAAGACATTAAGAGGCCCTCGTGGTGGTATGATTCTTTCCAGCAATGAGGTGAATGAGAAGTATAACTTTAATAAGGCTGTTTTCCCTGGCATTCAGGGTGGTCCTTTGATGCATGTGATTGCTGGTAAGGCTGTATGCTTGAAAGAAGCACTATCAGATGATTACAAGGCATATCAGCAGCAGGTTGTTAAGAATGCGTCAACGCTTGCCAATGCATTGATGGAGAGAGGATTCAATATTGTATCTGGTGGAACAGATAATCATTTGATGTTAGTGGATCTTCAGAATCTGGATATGACAGGTAAAGAGGTTGAGAAGCTTTTGGATAGCGTACATATCACAGCGAACAAGAACACAGTACCAAATGATCCAAAGTCACCATTTGTTACAAGTGGTATCCGTCTTGGAACACCAGCGATTACAACACGTGGTGCCAATGAAGAAGATATGGTTACAATTGCAGAGGCAATTAAAGCGGCCGTTATTGATAAGGATGAGGCAAGAGCAATGGAGCTTGTGAAGTCCATTACATCTAAGTATCCATTATATGCATAAGAATTATAAGCAAGGACTGTAATGCGGAATAAGTATGATTCGTATTATGATCAGATTTATCACAGACTGTTAAGTAGAGTGTTCTATTTAGCAGTCTGTTTTTACTTTATAGAAAAGTTCATCCTATAAAGTAAAAACGCTCCGCTAAGGATGCACACCTTGCGGAGAAGAAGATAATTGCTTTGCAATTCCGCATGGGCGCAAAAGAGTCGCAAGCGACTCTTTATTCTTTTATAGGAAAGAGATTCCTCTGTAATAGATAGAAAATATGCATTTCTGTATGGTAAAATATTGTCGAATCTTGTAAAATAGAGATATGTTTAATTTGCGGGAGAAATGAGAAGGTATGGTAAGTCGCAAGAGATTGACGCAGATTGAGATGCTGGAATTTGTATTATTTGTGGGAATGCATGTCATTTATGCGTGGTTGAATATGGGAGTAGAGGTTGCTAATATTGTATTTGCTTATGCAGCAAGTCTGTCAATTGCTGCAGCATTATGTCTGCTTGTAATACGGAATCCACTATGGTCTCAGATTGGTTTTGTAATCTGTGTAATGATGGCAACGCATCTGATCGGAAGAGAAGTAGGTACGCTTGCGGGCGGTATATGCATCTATATGGTAACAGGTGCATTGATCTCCATATCAGGAAATATGCATTTGAATATTTATTATATTATTATTGTGAATCTGGCAATCGCATTTGGACTGATTACAGATTATGATGTGATTACACAGATGGTTGCGATGCAGTATTATGTGATGTTGATTCTGTTCTGTGAAGGGTTTCTGATCACAGAGAATGTTATGGTAATGCTCTATCAGCAAAAAGTGGAAGAAGTGGAGACACAGAATGCATTGTTGAATATTGCACAGAAAAGTAAAGATGAATTTCTTGCAAATATGTCTCATGAGATCCGGACACCTATGAATGCTATTGTAGGAATGAGCGAATTGATCATGCGTGAGAGTGATGATAATGATAAAGTCAAGGAGTATTGCTATAATATACAGACTTCAGGTGAGAATTTGCTTGGAATTATCAATGATATTCTCGATTTCTCTAAGATTGAATCAGGCAAGATGGATATTGTATATGAGCCATATTCAATTGCGTCTGTTGTGCAGGATGTTGTCAATACAGCAATGTTTCGGAGAGGATATAAGGATATCGCAGTCATTATTGATTGTAGCCCGGAGATGCCGAAACAGTTGATGGGAGATGTATTGCGTAACCGACAGATCTTAATGAATCTGATTACTAATGCGGTGAAATTCACCGAACAGGGATATATATTTATTGAGCTGTCCTGCTATGAGAAAGAGAATCAGAATTGGCTTAAGATGGTTGTAAAGGATTCTGGTATTGGAATTAAGAAAGAGGACCAGGTGCATCTGTTTGAATCTTTCAACCGATTGGATACGAAGAAGAATCGTTCCATAGAGGGAACCGGCCTTGGTCTTCCTATCTGTAAACGATTAGTACAGGCTATGCATGGAACCATCCGGGTGGATAGTGAATATGGTGAGGGAAGTACGATGACGGTAGAGATACCGCAGAAGATTGTAGATGCGGCACCATTTCTTACATTAAAACAATCCGAGGATATCCGGGTTGTATTGTATGGAGATAAGGAACAGTATCCAAGTGCGGGCGATCAGTATTATAAGATTGCCAATGAACATATATGGAATGCATTAGGGGTTCCATGCCGGAATATTATCAATTTTGTAGAGTTAATGCATGCAGTAGAACAGAAGATGATGACGCATTTGTTTATCGGTATTGGAGAGTATACAGATCAGAAGAGTTATTTTGATCAGATTGCCCAGCATATTAATGTATATGTGATGCATGATCCGCAGTATCCGATTCGGTTGGGAACCAATGTGAACGGAATTCATCTTCCGTTTTATTCCATTAATGTGGTATCGGCTTTAAACGGAGAGGCGTTCTATAACCAGCTGATCGATGAGAAAGAGATTACAGTACAGTTCCATGCACCGTATGCAAGAATCCTGATTGTAGATGATAACGAGATTAATCTGCGTGTAGCAGAGGGAATCCTGCGGTTATATGATGTACAGGCGATTCTTGCAAGAAGTGGAAAAGAAGCGATTGAATTACTTAAAGACCAGGATATCGATATTGTATTTATGGATCATATGATGCCGGAGATGGACGGCATTGAGACGACGGAGATCATAAGAAGAACTGGTGGCGAATACGGTAAGAAACTTCCAATTATTGCTTTGACAGCGAATGTAGTAAATGATGCCAAGAAGATGTTCTTAGAACATGGTTTTCAGGATTTTCTTGCCAAACCGGTGAAGCTTAAGGATATTGATGCGGTGCTTCGTAGATGGCTCCCTGGTACAAAGATTGAATTGACCGATGAATCGGCGAGAAAACAGGTGCCGGAATTCGAAGAATCGGCATTTGTTCCAATGGAAATTCATGAAGAAGCCATTCAGGAGAATATGGGTGGCCAGAGAGATCTGTTCAAAGAATTATTGGAATATTGTCTGGAATTAGAAGAGGAGCGAAAAGCAGAGATTCAGGAAAGCTTTGATAAACAGGACTGGGAAGAATACACGATCCGAGTGCATGCATTAAAGGGAGGCATGCGTAGCTTAGGAGTGGAAGAACTAGCGGCAGTAGCACAGGCACAGGAATATGCCTGCAAGGAAGGACGTATTGAGGATGCAATTGCAGGGCATTCGCATCTGTTGGAGGAATATGAGAGAGCTCATCGTACCATTGAGCAGTATCTTACTACCTTCCGCATCTAAACCTTTATCCCCTTGCACAGCGCAAGTTAGGACGGACGCGCGAAACATTCATGTTACGAATCGGTTGTTTGGGATATAACATATCATAGTAGTCGCTACTCATCACTCGCAGCGGATACTAAGAATGTGCCATTCATGTTTATGCAATGCCTTTCGAAAAGTCTGCACCTTGCTCGGCTAACGTTCCTAATGCTGTCGCAAGGTGCAGGACATTTTCTTAAGGCATATATATAGTGTCATGCGGCACATTCGGATACCGGCGGTTCTGAAGTACCTGCTTATGATAGATGTTATATCCTTGCAACCGATATTTACTTTATTATGTTTCGCACTGTTCAAATCAAAATCTACTACGCTGTGCTTATCGCCCACCCGAAGCCGTCCGGCGTTAATAGGATCCGAAACTTTAATTGTAGTTAAGATTAATAACTGGGGGATATAATTGGATGAAATGAAAAAATCTTGTAATTATGATTATTTGTTCATAACTTTATGAAATAATTTCATAAGTTTGACTTTTTTGGTCAAACGTTTGACTAAAAAACGGTAGAAACTGGAAAATTATGCATTTTTGGTCATAATTATAGACACAACATTTTTTATGTGGTATTCTTCTTGCACGTTCGAACGAATCCAATACCAAGGAGGACGTTACATGTCGAAAGACACCACTCTCACCGAGCCAATGCTCT
>CACWQE010000079.1 GCA_902762905.1 uncultured Lachnospiraceae bacterium
ATTTACCACATAATATTTATTATGTAGCAGGATATACTCCTGCTTTTTTCTTATATCCCGTATTTCTTATGATCATATGCATCCGGTCTAATTGTCTCCGATGCTCTTTTCCGGTGGATTTGATATAGATACGCGTGGTTTCGATATTGCAGTGCCCTAAGATATCTGCAAGCTTCGCAATATCCCGCTGCAAATGATAGAATGCTCTGGCAAAGAGATGCCGCAGATTATGCGGATAGACTTTCTCCTTTGCCACATGTGCCTCTTCGCACAGTTTCTTCATAGATTTCCAGATATAACTCCGGTCAAGAGGTTTCCCGGTACGGGTACAAAAGATTATACCGCCTGTCAGCTTCTGTTTCTTAACATATTGTAGAAGAAGCCTTACCAATTCAGACGGATACAGGATTCGTCTGGCCTTTCCTTTATTATAGATGTCTGCACAGCCGGACTTAAGGCTTTCCACAGTTACATACTGTAACTCACTGATCCGGATGCCGGTACTGCCGATCGTCTGTAAGATCAGGGCAAGACGCTCTTCCTTTCGTCCAAGTGCAGTGCGGATGAGCCGCTGGTATTCCGTCTCCGACAATTCCCGGTTCTCCGGCAGGAATGCCGCCCGTTGTATCTTGATCATCTTCACCCGGAGCTCGGTCCATCCCATAACCTCGCAGTAGTGATTTGCGGCTGCCAGAAAAGAATTGATACTTGTCACCTTATACTTTCCGCATTGTTCCAGGTATTCCTTATATTCAATCAGCAATTCTTTATCCAGTGGTCTTCCCGCTGCATAATTCATAAGCTTGCGGACATCCCGTATATATTTACGAATGGTGCTAGTGCATTTCTCATCATACAATAACCGTTCCCGGTATATTGTCAGGCTTTCCTCTGTTATAGATCGTGTCATGTTTCCTTCTCCTTATCTGCGTATTCGTATGCAACTATCATACAACATGCAGGTAAGAGATATTCACGAATATCTTTCCCTAACAAAGACAGTATATATTGATTCAAGGTACAACGTAAAGCAATCCAACACGAATTTTTCTCTTGACAACCGAGTCCCTATTCATATATGATAAGCAATAGAAAGAAACGAAGTTTACTACCGTACAGCTATTGCTCATGCGGCCTGCTCGTTTCTTTTTTTGTTCTCACCAAATCATATAAATAACATTTTCCATCTGCATCACATCTTACAAGCATTCTTGTTGAAAAAATATTATAACGTTCCAATTCTCCATCTTCATTATAGATAGGTATTCCAAATCTTGTATTATAACGATACCATCCAAATTGTGCTTTTACTCCATGCTTGTTATTATAGTCAGGGTACTGTACCTTTTCTGTAGCAATTTGAACAAGCTCACCAATAGCCGGCGTAATATTCGCTTTCGCCCTCATATTGGCAGCCATTAATGCTTTTGTATCATTCGAATGACTAAATTCATCAGGAAAATCAGATCCAATATATATTTTCTTATTTCTCAAGAATCTGTGGATCAAGGAGAAAATCATAAATGTTCACAGTCAAGATTCCATACTCATCATAGTGTGGCTGAATAATATCTTTGGTCACAACGATTTTCTTGAAAGAATCATTAATCTTTCTGAACGGTCTAATTTCCTGAGTACGTTTCGCTTCATCCGGCAACGAGTATGCAGACTGGATATAGTATCTGGAAGAACCAAGATTACAGACAAAATCAACCTCAAGTTGTTTGCGGACAACCTTACCATCCTGATTCCTCTCTGCAATCGGTATTACGCCTACATCCACACGATAACCACGCATACGAAGTTCATTATAAATCACATTCTCCATAGAATGGGTTTGCTCAAACTGACGAAAATTGATTCTGGCATTGCGAAGTCCAAGATCGGAAAAATAATATTTCTTTGGAGTTTCAATATATGCTTTTCCTTTAATGTCATATCTTTGTGCCGATTCAATCAGGAATGAATCCTCAAAATAATCCAGATATTTCTTAATGGTAACGGAAGTGATTCTGGATTTCTTTACGGTTTTGAACGTATTCTTTAATTTTTCCGGATTGGTCAGCGAACCAATGGCAGAGGACAAAATGTTCAGCAGATCTTCCAATTCTCCGATATTCTTCACCCGGTTACGCCTGGTAATATCCCGAAGATAAATCTCATTAAACAGATTCTGCAATGCAACCGCCTTATCATCCGCCCCCTCACGAAGAACCACCAGCGGAATACCGCCGTATAACATATATTCAGATAATCCCATGTACTTATCACCGTTGTAAATTGTCATAAACTCAGCAAAACTCAGTGGATACATATGAACCTCATCACCGCGACCGGCAAACTCAGTGGCAATATCTTTAGACAGGAGTTTTGCATTACTTCCAGTCACAAATACATCCATATTATCTTTACGAAGATAACCATTCAGAACTGCTTCAAAACAATCTAACATCTGAATTTCATCAAGCAGGAGATAATACATCCCTTCACCTACGACTTTGGCGCGGATATATGCCATGAACTTTTCAGGATCAACACCACGCTTTTCCTTTTCAATTTGAATCAGACTTTCTCCAATCAAATAAAGATCATCTGCTGAGTCAAAAGCAAAGCGAATAATGTGGTCAGCATCAACCCCGCTTTCCAATAAGTGATGATAAAACAGATTGTTCAGTAAATAAGATTTGCCACATCGACGAATACCAGTGATTACCTTAATGAGTCCATTATTTTTTCTTTTTATTAACTTATCCAAATAAAAATCTCTGCGAATCTGCATCTCGAATTCTCCTTACGAAAGATTTTTGCAACATGTTACACTTTTCTATTCTATTATATTCAGAGTGTATCCAAAAATCAATATATCAATCCCTTTTTAGAATAGAAAAATGCAACATGTTACATTTTTCTATCTTTCGTACTTTCGGATCTCACAATTCCGGATGCCGAATGCTGCGAATTCTTCATTCGTCATATCATGAAAATATGACTCGACAAAGCGGGAGATTCCATTATGCGCCACTAACAGGTATGTCTTATCTGCTGCCATAACTTCATCTAACAGGTTATAGATTCTCTGTGCCATCTGCAGCATAGATTCGCCGCCCTCATAGTGGTCGATAAAGTGAGTCTTCGCCACCTCAAACTCCTCTCCATGCCGTGGTGTCGATTCATATTTTCCAAAATTCTGCTCTTTGAGTCTCGGTTCTTCCCGCATCGGAACACCGGTGATCTCCGACACATGTCTTGCTGTCTCCGCTGCCCGCACAAGCGGTGAATACAGGATCTCATCAAAGGATATTCCTTCTGCCACAATCTTCTCACCAAGTTCAATTGCCTGCCGGTGTCCTAATTCCGTCAGTTCAATATCGGTTGCCCCACAGATCTTATTCTCTACATTCCACACGGTCTGTCCATGTCTTGCAAAATATACATACGCCATATATCCTTCTCCTATATCAGTCCATAATGCATAAATGCATTCTTAATTCCATCTTCTCCGACTGCACTCGTCTCATAGTCCGCAATCTCCTTAAGGATCGGATTCGCATTGCCCATCGCAATTCCAACCGCGCATGCACGAAGCATACCCATATCATTTTCTCCGTCTCCGATACCGATCGTATCTGCCATATCTGCTCCGTAATACCGGATCACCGTCTCAATACCAACACCTTTGTGCATACCCGGTTCCGATACCTCACCGCTTTCTCCCGGCATATCAATCGCACTGTCTACCACAGTAAATTCCTTACCCAGATCCCTGCGTACCTCTTCCGGATCATACTTCTTCGTAATATAGATCAGCTTGTTCACTGCCAGTTTCGCCGGTTCTTTCACAGCATCTAACGGTCTTACCAGATCATATAACGGCTTATCATACGGCAGGCCATTTGCCTCACAATAATCTACATTTTCCTGCATATAACGAATAGCAACATCATTACCATACAGTTCTTCATTTGTCTCAAGTAAGATTGCCATACCTCGTGTCAGGAAATAATCCAATAAGCGTGCATTCATCTGCTCTGTCATAGCTCGATGAAAAATAACCTTACCATCAATCTCTACATAGGCACCTGCCGAACCTACAATACCATCTAGCGGAACACAAAGTATATTCTCATGCATCTCACAGCGGCATCGTCCCGAACATATAAATATCTTATGTCCATTTTCCCTTGCCCGTATAATTGCCTTCATTGCGCTGTCCGGGACTTTGCCGTCTGCTCCTACTAAGGTTCCGTCAATATCCAAAAATACATATTTTGTACTCACGTAAATCTCCTCCTATGATCAATCCTGATTCTTAGTAATCTATCTTAAGAAATCACTCTTGATGTAGCAGTATGATCTCGTAAGATATTCTATATAAAGTTAGAAAATAGCGATGCTCCGACAACTGTCAACAAACCTGCTACCGCAATCGAGAGACTACTCATCGCTCCTTCAATCTCACCCATCTCCATTGCTTTCGAAGTTCCCATTGCATGAGCCGAACTTCCAATTGCAATGCCTTTGGCGATCGGTTCCTCAATCCGGAACACTTTGCAGATCGTCTCTGCGATCATATTGCCAAACAATCCGGTTATTATGATTACCGCAACGGTAATTGTGGCATACCCGCCAAGTTCTTCCGATACACCCATGCCAATCGCTGTTGTGATCGACTTTGGAAGCATCGTTACATACTGCTTGTGATTAAGTCCTGCAACCACGGAAAATACCAATACACTGGTCAGACTGGTCAATACGCCGGTACAGATACCAACCACAATCGCTTTCCAGTTACCCTTCAACAATTCCATCTGCTCATACAATGGAATTGCCAGACATACCGTTGCCGGCGTTAACAGATAACTTAAATACTTCGCACCTTCATAGTATGTATCATAATCCACATGACATGCCAATAATACCACCATGGTAATCGCAATCGCAAGCAGTAATGGATTAAATAATATAAAATCAATCCGTTTCTTAAGCTGCACTCCCGCTTCATAAGCAACCAGACTTAATACCACACCGAAGAATACTGATTCTACAAACAGATCACTCATTCGCTTCCACCCCTTTTGCTTCAAATGATTTTTCTTCCTGATTCTCCAATCGGATCACAAACTGAGTTACTTTACCGGATACGATCATCACGATCACGGTTGTGATCAGAGTAATTCCAATGATCGGAATCCAGATCGGAGCAATAATTCCCCAGCTTTCCAGCAATCCAACTGCTGCCGGTATGAACATAAGCGGCATGATCTCAATTAAGAATCTGCCAGTCTCCTCTACATGGGATAACTTCACCACACCCGTCATCAGACCAACAAACAAAATGACCAGACCATAAATGCTTGACGGAATTGGCAATGGCAGATAATGATGTAATACTTCTCCTAAGAATGAAATGAACATGATTAAACAGAACTGTTTCATATACTTCAAATTCTAACGCCTCTTTTCTCTTATTTTCAACCGTAACAGTGTACTACTATTTTTTGCCATTGTCATGATTTTCTTCAAAAAAATACAATCTTTTCAGATTGTATTTTTTTCTTTATGCACATTTCACATATTTTCAAAAATTCAAACAAGATTTCCTAAAAAATACCACAAATGCACTTTCCTACTTCCTGCATGCACAACAAGACTCCCGTTTCACAAGATAGCACGGAATCTTAACCTTCAATGGTGTAGTAATGCTTAAGTTCGATGCCACATACGAAAGATTTGCCCCATGCTGTCCCATGTCATATGCCGGTGCATGAATGGTCGTCAACGCAGGGGAAGTATAAGCACCCATCTCCGTATCATTGAATCCGACTACAGAGATATCCTCCGGGACAGATAATCCCTTCTCCTGAATTGCCTTCATCGCTCCAAACGCGATTGCGTCACTTGCCGCAAATACCGCAGTGGGCAGTTGTTCCGCCCGCAACAGATCCGTCATCATCTGATAGCCCGATGCCGTATTAAATTCACCCTCTCTAAGAAATGTCTTATCATCTAACTTATGTTTCTTCATATAAGATGTATAGGCATGCTTCCGCTCATCCCGGATCTTCTCACCACCCACATATTCCTGACCACCTAGAAATGCAATTCTCTCATGACCTAATCCGGTTAAATGATCCAATGCAATCGTCACTGCCTGCCGAAAATCCATCGTAACCGTCGTGATCTCATAATCATTCACTGTCATATCCAAAAATACCGTGTTCTTACATATTGCAATAAACTGACGAACCTCCCGCTTACTGAACTTACCAATACAAACCAATCCATCCACATTCTTAAGTGTCTCCGTATAATTAGTATCACTCTTAAATGTACGGATAATCGATACCGAATTCCGTTTACAGAAATCCTCAATTCCTTTTCGGATCAATAGATAATAACTGTCCTGCATCTCCTGTTCCGCCGAAAACCACTGCACAATCCCTAACTGGAAATTCTTCTTACTCACTGTCCGGTTCTTATGATAATGTAATTGCTCTGCGGCTTCTAATACCCTCTTTCTCGTATCTTCTGATACCGATAATGTAATATCTTTATTCAATATTCTAGAAACAGCCGCCGGTGATACCCCTGCCTTGGCCGCAACATCTTTAATAGTTGCCATATGATACGAATCCTCCTCTATATACAATTCCACACGTAAATCAAAATCAGCGCTGCCTTTATTGTCATCTTTGCAGCAGTAAAATTCATCAGTAAACTTTTACTTTATGTTGTTTTATACTATCACACAAGCCTTTTTTTGTCTACAAAAACGCAATATTCTATCGGTAAATTTTCATAGTAAAAGTTTTACTAAATTATCATTGACTATTTACTATGTCTATTTTATGATAATGATAACAACAAAACACACGAGATGAAACCGGATCGATACATTTAATATTATGAATTTATTAAAAGGAGGACAATCATGTTACAAACCGAGATATTAAAAGATAATCTACAGAAACAGGTCTATGCGGACCGATTAACCGACATTT
Organism: uncultured Lachnospiraceae bacterium; assembly: GCA_902762905.1. Classification (GTDB taxonomy): domain Bacteria; phylum Bacillota; class Clostridia; order Lachnospirales; family Lachnospiraceae; genus CAG-590. The sequence continues at coordinate 7,002 of CACWQE010000079.1, forward strand.
ATGTAGATAACACTAAGATTCCATATCAGACGAATCGGTATATCGCAGCAATCGAAACATACGAGAAACATTTTGGTGCTGACGAGGTTGAGATCTATTCTGCACCAGGAAGAAGTGAGATTGGTGGTAACCACACCGATCACCAGCACGGCGAAGTCTTAGCCGCATCCATTAACAACGATGCCATTGCGATTGTCAAGGCATTAGCAGAACCGGTCGTGAAGGTCATCTCAGACGGATATGATCTGATCACCATTTCATTAGATGATCTTACAAAGAAGCCGGAGGAAGAAGGAACAACTACTTCCCTGATCAAGGGTGTGCTTGCAGGACTGGTAGAACGCGGCCACAAAGTTGGTGGTTTCCAGGCATACATTACAAGCGATGTGCTGATCGGAGCCGGACTTTCCTCTTCCGCTGCATTTGAAACGATCATCGGTACGATCATCTCCGGATTATATAACGATATGACAATCTCCCCGATTGAGATTGCGATCATTGGACAGTATGCAGAAAATGTATACTTTGGCAAGCCTTGCGGCTTAATGGACCAGATGGCATGTTCCGTAGGTAGTCTTGTTCACATTGATTTTGCTAACCCGGCTGATCCGGTAGTAGAACGCGTGGAATTTGACTTAGATGCACATGGCTACAGTCTCTGCATTACAGATACCAAGGGATCTCATGCAGACTTGACCCCGGATTACGCAGCTATCCCAACTGAGATGAAAGCCGCTGCTGCCTGCTTCGGCAAAGAAGTGCTTGGGGAAGTCAGCAAAGAAGAAGTGCTTGCGAATCTCAATGTTATCCGTGAAAAGGTCAATGACAGAGCTGCTCTTCGTGCCATTCATTTTGTATATGAAAATGAACGTGTACGCAAAGAAGTGTCTGCCTTGCAGGAAGATCATTTTGATACATTCTTACAGACTGTAAAAGAATCCGGTGATTCCTCTTACAAATATCTGCAAAATGTCTACACCTGCCATGATGTAGAACATCAGAACGTATCTGTTGCACTTGCTCTTAGTGACATCCTGTTAGAAGAAAATGGTGTCAGCCGTGTACATGGCGGTGGTTTTGCCGGAACCATTCAGGCGTTTGTCAAAAACGAATCCGTTGCTGAATACAAGAAAGGAATGGAGACACTCTTTGGCGAAGGTGCCTGCGATGTGTTAAAGATCCGCAAATACGGCGGCATGAAGGTGTTATAAACCAACGATCAAAGTGCGAAGCATTTTGCTCACTTTAAAAGCATAAAAATCAGGAGGATAAAAAGATGAGTAGTATTTTAGTATTAGGCGGTGCCGGTTATATCGGTTCCCACACTGTATATGAATTAATTGATGCCGGCGAGGACGTTGTTGTTGTCGACAATTTAGAGACGGGTTTCCGCAAAGCGGTTCATCCAAAAGCAAAGTTTTATGAGGGTGACATCCGGGATCGTGCCTTTATCGATTCGGTATTTGACAAAGAAGACATCGATGGAGTCATTCATTTCGCAGCGAATTCCCAGGTTGGCGAAAGCATGGTAAAACCATTGAAATATTATAATAACAATCTCTGTGGAACTGAAGTATTATTAGAAAGTATGGTTGCACATGGTGTGGATAAGATTGTATTCTCTTCTACTGCCGCTACTTATGGCGAGCCGGAGCGTATTCCGATCTTAGAGACAGACCGTACTCTTCCAACTAACTGCTATGGTGAGACAAAGCTTTCTATGGAAAAGATGTTCAAATGGACTGCCAATGCGCACAATCTCCGTTTTGTATCTCTTCGATATTTCAACGCCTGCGGTGCCCATCCGAATGGTCTGATTGGAGAAGCGCACAACCCGGAAACCCATTTAATCCCATTGATCTTACAGGTGCCAAATGGCAAGCGCGAGTTCATTTCTATCTTCGGTAATGATTACGATACCAAGGATGGAACCTGTGTCCGGGATTACATTCATGTCAACGATCTTGCACAGGCTCACATTCTCGCCATGAAATATCTGAGAGAAGGAAATGACAGCAATATCTTCAACTTAGGAAACGGCGTCGGTTTCACCGTAAAAGAAGTCGTAGAGACTGCCCGTAAAGTAACCGGACATCCAATTCCAGCAAAAGAAGAACCACGCCGTGCCGGTGATCCTTCTACTTTGATTGCATCCAGTGATAAGGCAAAAGAGATTCTTGGCTGGAAACCACAATTTGATGATCTGGAAACAATCATTTCTACCGCCTGGAACTGGCACAGTAATCATCCAAACGGATACGAGAATGCATAGAAGGAGGGATCTGCTATGATTAACAATCTGATTCAGGAATTAGTAACCTACGGTCTACAGAACGGACTTATCGATCCTGCTGATGAGATATATGTAACCAATTCCTTATTAGAATTATTTGAGTTAAATGAATATGAATCCCCAGTGGAAGCCGTTACGCCCAGATCCTTACACCTCATTTTAGAGGATCTGTGTACATATGCACATGCACAAGGAATCTTAGAGGATGACACAGTTACCATGAAAGATCTGTTCGACACAAAGATCATGGGATTATTAACCCCTCCACCTTCTGTTGTGCGTAAGACATTTGCAGACAAGTATGCGGTATCTCCCAAGGAAGCAACCGACTATTACTATCATTTCAGCAAAGCAACGAATTATATCCGTACCGACCGTATTGCAAAAGACGAGAAATGGGTAACCGATACTGAGTTCGGCCCTATTGATATTACAATTAACCTCTCAAAACCAGAAAAAGATCCCCGTGATATTGCTAAGGCTGGTCAGGCTAAGAAATCCGGCTACCCTAGTTGCCTGCTCTGCAAGGAAAACGAAGGCTATGCCGGCCATTTCTCGCATCCTGCCAGACAGAATCACCGTATTATTCCGTTGACACTTTGTGGCGAATCTTATTATCTGCAATATTCTCCATATGTGTACTACAACGAGCACTGCATTATTTTTAATGAGAAGCATATTCCAATGAAGATCAACAAAGCTGCCTTTGAGAAATTGTTAGACTTTGTAAGATTATTTCCACACTATACAGCAGGCTCTAATGCGGATCTGCCTATCGTTGGCGGTTCCATCTTAAGCCACGATCATTTTCAGGGCGGCGGCTATGTATTTGCCATGGCAAAGGCTCCTTATGAGACAGAATTCACATTGCCAGACTACCCTGACGTTCATGCCGGTACTGTAAAATGGCCGATGTCTGTAATCCGCCTGCAAGGTAAGAACACCGATTCTATCGTTGCAGCCGCTGACCATATTCTGTCAGCATGGAGGGGTTATACCGATAAAGCAGCTTATATTTTCAGCGAGACAGATGGAACTCCACATAATACGATCACACCGATCGCTAGAATGCATGAAGATCTGTTTGAACTGGATCTGGTACTCCGTAACAACATTACAACCGAAGAGTGCCCGATGGGATTGTACCATCCACATGCTGAATACCATCATATTAAAAAAGAGAATATTGGTCTGATCGAAGTAATGGGACTTGCCGTTCTCCCTGCCCGTCTCAAAAAAGAAATGGCAACACTAGAGCAGGCAATCCTTGAGCACAAAGATCTCCGTTCGGATGAAACGATCGCCTCCCATGCAGATTGGGCAGAAAGCTGGATACCAAATTATGACATTACAGCCGATAACATCCACTCTATCGTACAGAAAGAGATCGGTATTGTGTTCTCACATGTATTAGAGGATGCTGGTGTATATAAGCGTACACCGGAAGGGCAAGAAGCATTTCAACGTTTTATACAATACACCCTTGCACAGCGTAAGTGACGGACGGACGCGCGAAACATTAAGGTTACGAATCATCGGTTGCATGGATATAACATATCATCGTAGTCGCTACTCATCACTCGCAACGGTACTAGGCTCGAAAATACCTCGCAGCGCTGCTCTCTTTCGCACTAGAGTTCATGCCTTGCATTCACTAAGTGCTCAAGGAACTACCGGCGGTTCTGAAGTACCTGCTTATGATAGCGCTGTGCTTATCGCCCACCCGAAGCCGTCCGGCGTTAATATGGCACCAGAAATTTGATTGCGGTTAAAATTAATAATCTGGCTACATAATGGGGTGAAATGAAAAAAATCTTGTAATTATGATCATTTGTTCATAACTTTATGAAATAATTTCATAAGTTTGACTTTTTTGTTCAAACGTTTGATCAAAAAACGGCAGAAACTGGAAAATTATGCATTTTTAGTCATAATTATAGACACAGCATTTTCTATGTGGTATTCTTCTTACACGTTCGAACGAATCCAATACCAAGGAG
>CACWQE010000080.1 GCA_902762905.1 uncultured Lachnospiraceae bacterium
TCTATCGAACCTAGTGGACATAGTGTTACACTGCTTAGTGCTGCTACTGGAGCAATTAAGTGCGAACGGCCCCGGCTTGGAACCAATTTTTCTAGGCCGAAGCGTCTGTTTAGACATATACTGTCTCGGCTTACGCTGTGCAAGGGGGATTTCTATTTACACGGGTACGTCCTGTGTATAATCAACACCCTCCACCCGGAATCCAAACATCTGATAGAAATCATTCCAATATCCTTCTGTATCTGCTACCTGTAACAGATTATCACTATTGATCTCCTTCCAGATATCCATAACCTCTTTCTGTACATCTTCCCTCATTTCCCAGTCATCTACATGAATCATACCATCCTGCTGTGTCTTAACACCATCAGCACCATATACATTCTCGTTGTACAAGCGGTACATCTGCTCAATACAACCCTCATGCAGATTCTTTTCTTTCATTACCTTATACAAAACAGAAAGATATAACGGCACAACCGGAATTGCTGTGCTTGCCTGTGTTACCAACGCTTTATTAACAGATACATATGCCTCAATATCATGTGTCTTATACTCTTTTGTAATCTCTACCGCCGTCTTAGACAAATGATTCTTTGCCTGTCCGATCGTACCATCGTGATAAATCGGATAGGTAAGAACAGGTCCAATATAAGAATAAGCTAATGTCTTAGCATGATCCTCCAATACACCCGCTTCCTCTAATGCCTGAATCCAATCCATCCAGTCTTCACCACCCATAACCTTGATGGTTGACTGAATTTCTTCTTCATTTGCACAAGAGATTGTCGCCTCTCCAATCGTATTATCCCGAAGATTCCAATTTTTCTGGGTAAATGGCTCTCCCACAGTCTTCAAGCAGGAAGAATAGGTTGTCCCATCTGCTGTTGTTCTTCTTGGCGATGCAAGCGAATAGATAACTAAATCAACCTTTCCCAAATCCTTCCGAATCAGGTCAATCACCTGCTGCTTTATCTCAGCAGAAAATGCGTCCCCGTTAATTGACTTCGTATAAAGTCCCGCCTTAGCTGCCTCTTCATCGAAAGCTTGTGTATTATAATAGCCCGGAGTTGCGGTACGTTTTCCACTTGCCGGCTTGTCAAAATAGACACCGATTGTCGCTGCACCCATTCCAAATGCTGCTGTGATTCTGGATGCCAATCCATATCCGGTAGATGCACCAATCACTAAAACTTTCTTTGCCCCTGCAATTGTTCCCTGTTTTTTTACATATGATATCTGTGACTGTACATTTTTCTTACATCCAACCGGATGTGCTGTTGTACAGATAAATCCCTTCACTTTTGGCTCTATAACCATGCTCCGTCCTCCTTTTCTTTCTCCTATTCATTGATCATCTCAAAATAGACAAAATGAATATGTTCTTCATTCTCAATGACCTTCATCCATAAAACAAAGAATTGCGGAATTCACATGCTGTTCCTTCCGCAATTCTAATACATCTCTTAATATCTATTACAGCTTACAGATATCTACCAGTGTTAAATGCTCTTTATTTGCTTTCTCTAATGAAGTAAGCAATGCTGCTGCTGTATCTAAGCTGGTAAGTACCGTAACACCAGTCTCAATTGCATGACGACGGATAATGAATCCATCTTTGCTTCGCTCAATACCCTGTGCCGGTGTATCAATAACCAAATCAATCTCATGGCTTAAGATTAAATCTAACAGGTTTGGTGACGGCTGCTCTACCTTATTAATCGGTTTTGCAGGAATACCATTTTCATTCAATACACGACAAGTACTTCTTGTTGAGTAGATTTCATATCCTAATGCTGCAAAACGTTTACCAATCTCAACGGCATCCAATTTATCAGAATCTTTTACAGTAAGTACCATCTTCTTATGCTTTGGAAGATCCACTCCGTTACCAAGGAATGCCTTATATAATGCTTCATTAAAGTCTTTGGCAATACCTAAGCACTCACCGGTTGACTTCATTTCAGGTCCAAGGCTAATCTCTGCTCCACGCAGTTTCTCAAATGAGAATACAGGCATCTTAACTGCATAATACTCACTCTCTGGCTGTAAGCCCGGCTCGTAACCAAGGTTGCGAATCTTCTCACCGATAATTACCTTAGATGCAAGGTCAACAATCGGAATACCTGTTACCTTACTGATATATGGAACCGTTCTGGAAGAACGTGGATTTACCTCGATAACATATACCTCATCCTGATAAACAATAAACTGAATATTGATCAAACCGATAACATGTAAGCTCGTTGCAAGCTTTCTGGTATAATCCTCTAATACTCTCTTCACTTTATCAGAAAGACTTCTGGCTGGGTATACGGAAATACTATCACCGGAATGGATACCTGCACGCTCTACGTGCTCCATGATACCCGGAATCAGGATATCCTCTCCATCACATACTGCATCTACCTCAACCTCTTTACCCATCAGATACTTATCAACTAAGATCGGATGCTCCTGAACCGTACGGTTGATAATATCCATAAACTCAACGATATCTTCATCGCTGATTGCAATCTGCATACCCTGTCCACCTAATACATAAGATGGTCTTACAAGCACCGGATAACCTAACTCATTAGCAGCCTCTAATGCTTCTTCACAGGTAAATACTGTCTTACCTGCTGGTCTTGGAATACAGCATTTCTCAAGAATCTCGTCAAATAACTCTCTATCCTCAGCCGCATCTACATTCTCAGCAGAAGTACCAAGAATTGGTACACCCATCTTAAGCAGATCTTCGGTCAGCTTAATTGCTGTCTGACCACCAAACTGAACAACCGCTCCATCCGGCTTCTCCAGATTTACAATTGCTTCTACATCCTCAGCTGTCAACGGCTCAAAGTACAATTTGTCTGCAATATCAAAATCGGTACTTACCGTCTCTGGGTTATTGTTAATAATGATCGTCTCATAGCCACTCTCTGAAAGCGCCCATGTACTGTGTACAGAACAGAAGTCGAACTCAATACCCTGTCCAATACGGATTGGTCCAGAACCTAATACCAATACTTTCTTTCTTGTACGGGTTGCATCGACCTCACACTCACCATCATAGCATGAATAATAGTATGGTGTGCTTGCCTCAAACTCTGCCGCACAGGTATCAACCATCTTATATGCCGGATGAATATCATAAGAGAATCGAAGATCATGAATCTCTTCCTTTGTCTTTCCTGTAATCTGTGCGATTACTTCATCCGGGAACTCAATACGCTTTGCCTCAAACATTAACTCTTTCGTTAATTCTTCGGATGCAAGACGTTTCTCCATGTTGACAATATTCTCAATCTTATCTAAGAACCACAGATCAATCTTTGTAATATTCTGAATCTCTTCTAATGTGATGCCACGACGAATTGCCTCTGCGACTACGAAGATACGACGATCATCTACACGGTGCAACTCTTCGTGAATCTCTTCTAATGGACGCTCTCCAAGATCTTCATAAATCAAGCTGTTCACATGCTGCTCTAACGAACGAAGCGCCTTCATCAAAGCACCCTCGAAGTTCGTACAGATACTCATAACCTCACCGGTTGCCTTCATCTGGGTTGTCAGTTTACGGCTCGCCTTAATGAACTTATCAAATGGAAGTCTCGGAATTTTAACAACACAATAATCCAATGCCGGCTCAAAACTTGCATATGTCTTACCCGTAATTGCATTCTTAATCTCATCCAGATGATATCCTAACGCAATCTTAGCAGATACCTTTGCGATTGGATATCCGGTTGCCTTTGATGCCAAAGCAGACGAACGGCTTACACGCGGATTAACCTCAATAACACAATATTCAAATGAATCCGGGTTTAACGCAAACTGTACGTTACATCCACCGGTGATCTTTAACTCTGAAATGATATTAAGCGCAGAGCTTCTTAACATCTGATACTCTTTATCTGCCAATGTCTGGGATGGTGCTACAACGATAGAGTCACCGGTATGTACACCAACCGGATCTAAGTTCTCCATGTTACATACGCAGATTCCCGTACCATTTGCATCCCGCATTACCTCGTACTCGATCTCTTTCCAGCCTGCGATACAACGCTCTACCAAAACCTGTCCTACACGGGAAAGACGAAGACCATTCTCCAAGATCTCTACGAACTCTTCCTCGTTAGCGGCAATACCACCACCGGAACCACCTAATGTATAAGCAGGACGAAGAACTGCCGGATAACCGATTACCTTTACGAAATCCAATCCATCCTCTACATTGGTTACAACCTTAGATGGTGCGATCGGCTCTCCAATCTTCTCCATTGTCTTCTTGAACTCATCACGATCCTCCGCCTTCTTGATTGTCTTAGCAGAAGTACCGATCAAACGAACATTATGCTGACGAAGGAATCCAGATTCCTCTAATTCCATCGCAATATTAAGAGCTGCCTGACCACCTAATGTAGGCAAAATACTATCCGGCTTCTCTTTCATAATAACCTTCTTCACGATCTCTGGTGTCAGAGGCTCAATATAGACTTCATCTGCAATATTCTTGTCCGTCATGATTGTCGCCGGATTCGAATTGATCAGAATAACGAAAATTCCTTCTTCTCTTAATGCACGACATGCCTGTGTACCAGCATAATCAAACTCTGCAGCCTGGCCAATTACGATTGGACCGGAACCAATAACAATAACTTTCTTAATATTCGGATTCTTTGGCATTATTTAGACACCTCCATCATATTCATAAACTCATCAAACAAGTAATTGGTATCCAAAGGACCTGCACAGGCTTCTGGATGGAACTGAACAGTCTGTACATTCTTTCCAAGGTAATGAACACCTTCTACTGTACCGTCATTGACATTCACAAAACTAACCTCTGCGATATCACGATCGATTGTAGATTCCTTTACCATATATCCATGATTCTGCGTAGAAATGTATACCTTACCAGTCTTCAGATCCTTCACCGGATGATTCGCTCCACGATGTCCATATTTCATTTTCTCTGTATCTGCACCATTTGCTAATGCTAACAACTGGTGGCCTAAACAAATTGCAAAAATCGGTACTTTTGTTGCAAATAACTTCTTAATCTCTTCGATCACACCAACATTGGTCTTTGGATCTCCAGGACCATTGGTTAACATAATTCCATCTGGTTTGGCTTCCAGAATCGTCTCTGCTTTCGTATAAGAAGGATATACGGTTACATTGCAGCCCCTCTTTGTCAGTTCGCGAATGATATTCTTCTTTGCGCCAAGATCAATGACTGCAACCTTGAATCCATCCCCCTCGAAATGCTGAATCTCTTTACAGGTTGTAAGGCGAACCACATCGCCAATCTCATATTCTTTGAGCTTCGGAATTACTGCCTCTAAGTTATAATTCTCATCTGTTGTGATCATTCCACGCATGGTTCCTTTTTCACGAAGAATCTTCGTAATGGCTCTGGTATCTACTCCCTCGATTCCAGTAATCTTATTATCTACAAGGAACTTCTCTAATGACTCCTGATTTCTGAAATTGCTTGGAAGCTTTGCAATCTCTCTTGTGATAAATCCCGACTGCCAAGGCTTATCTGCCTCCATATCTTCAAAACAGATTCCATAGTTACCAATCAATGGATATGTCATACACACTGCCTGTCCGGCATAAGACGGATCTGTTAATACCTCCAGATAACCTGTCATTGATGTGTTAAATACAATCTCACTGATAATTTCTTCTGTACAGCCAACGCTTTTACCCTCAAAAACATGACCGTCTTCCAGGATTAGAAATGCTTTCATACGTACCTTCCTTTCCGATTTTTGCCCAAAAAAAAAACCACTAATAAAACCTATACTTATCCGATAGGCGGGCTTTTTTCTTTCTCTATATGTTCTCAAATTGTAAAGATTCTAACACACTTTTTTCTCTTTTGCAACCCTTTTTTATGATTCCAAAGCATGTTTTTGTTTTCGTGCAATCTCCTCTTCCTTGCTATACTTACATCCGCAAAAATCCTGCCGATATAAATGATACTCTTCCGACAAAGCAATCGACCGTTTGTAGCCATTCTTCTTCTTGAAGTCAGCATACAGATAATCCACATGTAACTGCTCCATTAACTGCTCTCCAATCTCATTTAACCAGACTGCATTCTTATATGGACTGATCGACAAGGTAGTCGTAAAATAATCAAATCCTTCTTCTTTTGCTAACTGTGCGGTATGTGCAAGCCGCAACTGATAACAGGCATAACATCTTCTGCTACGTTCTCCTAGCTGTTCCAACCCCTTAATTGCATCATCAAATTCTTGCGTATTATAGGTTCCTTCTATAAAAGAAACCGGATATCGCACAGGAAGTTCAGATATCAGCCGCTTCTGTTCTGCCACTCTCTTCTCATACTCCTGCTGTTCTGAGATATTCGGATTATAATAAAATACCGTAATCTGAAAATACCGGCTTAAATACTCTAATACATAACTGGAACATGGAGCACAACAGCTATGTAATAGTAAAGTTTTTACAACACCGGTCTCTTCTGTCTCCTTCTCTATCTGTGATAAAATTTGATCCAATTTTAGCTGAAAGTTTATATTTGTTTGCATTTTTCTCTCCATATTATCCATATTCACTAATCACAAAACCTTGTCTATTATATAATTTGTTTCATTTTTGTGCAATATTACTAGTTGACTTTGTGTACAATAAACAATATACTATTATCAAAAGAACGTATATAATTATGAATAAGTTATGACGATTTGTCAAATTATTTTTAAGCAGGAGGTGTCTCATATGACAGTCGAGCAGGCAGTTAAGAAATATAAGTTAGAACCACTTAATGTATATACAGCCAAGGCAAAAGCAAAAGAACTGAATGTCGAAGAAGTTTTATACATGAACGTTCAGAAGAACAAATACGCTTATATTGTTAAGGATGGTGCCAGAGGATATGTCCTTTATCAGGACGAGATGAGTTTCTACACCAAGATGTACAAAGGCCTTAAGATGACTCCGTTAGAGCCATAAGCGTACATATTATAATTCGGAGTATTCAGACTCCTTATGAATTGAATGATAAGAACTGTTAATGAGGGAATCATTTCTCCCAATTAGCAGTTCTTTTTTTGATTAACAATCTATTCCAGAATAAACTACTCTCCCATTTCTTATACTATTTCTAATGACACAATATTCCGAATAAATAAGAAATGAGGTTATTCATGAATACACAAAGTACCAGACAGCCTTTGTCTTTTCATTTATATAAATATCTGTTTCTCTTTTTAGTAGGCGGCTTTGCCTATTTCTATATAGAAATATTATTTCGTGGATATTCCCATTTTTCTATGATTATCTGTGGTGGACTTGCTTTCATATTATGCGGCGCCATTAACCAGCTTATGCATTTCCGTATCTCCCTGATCAGCCAGATGATACTTTCTACCATTATTATTACTGGTCTAGAATTTGTAACCGGATATATCGTCAATATGCGGCTGCATTGGAATGTCTGGGACTATTCCAAAATGCCATATAACCTGCACGGACAGATCTGTGTTGCGTATTCTGCCATCTGGCTTATTTTGTCCCTTGTGTGCATCTTTGTAGACGATCTGATCCGTTGGAAGATCTTTGATGAGGAACGTGCAAGATATTATATATGGTAGGAAAGGGGGATGCGCACCTCACCTATAACCATGAAATAAGAAATGCCCGATTACAAGCAAGCTTGCATCGGGCATTTCTTATTTATGGTTGCATGTTAGGTTATGATTACATCATTCCGCCCATGCCACCCTGCATTGCTGCAGCGTTAGCCATTGCGGCATTATCATCTTTGATATCAGCAACAACAGACTCTGTTGTTAACAATGTAGAAGCAACAGATGTTGCATTCTGCAATGCAGAACGTGTTACCTTAACCGGATCAATGATACCAGCATCTACCATATCTACATATTTCTCATTTAAGGCATCGAAACCAATACCTGGCTCAGACTCTCTTACGTTATTGATAATAACAGCACCTTCCAATCCTGCATTACCTGCAATGTGGAACAATGGAGCTTCCAAAGCCTTAAGGATAATCTCTGCACCAGTCTTCTCATCACCGGATAATGACTCTGTCAACTTAGCTACTTCCTTACTTGCATGAATGTAAGCGGATCCACCACCTGCAATGATTCCTTCTTCTACTGCAGCTCTTGTAGCAGCTAACGCATCTTCCATACGGAGTTTAGCTTCTTTCATCTCTGTCTCTGTTGCAGCACCAACACGAACAACAGCTACACCGCCTGCTAACTTAGCAAGACGCTCCTGTAATTTCTCTTTATCAAACTCTGAAGTTGTCTCTTCGATCTGAGACTTGATCAGGCTGACACGACCTTCGATTGCATCTGCTGAACCAGCACCATCTACGATGATTGTGTTCTCTTTCTCAACGCGAACGCTCTTAGCACGACCAAGGTCATCCAATGTAGTCTCTTTCAAATCAAGTCCTAACTCATCTGTGATAACCTTACCACCTGTTAAGATAGCGATATCTTCAAGCATTGCCTTTCTTCTGTCACCATATCCCGGAGCTTTAACAGCAACTACCTGGAATGTACCACGCAACTTATTAAGAATCAATGTCGTTAATGCTTCACCTTCTACATCCTCAGCAATGATCAATAACTTCTGACCACCCTGTACGATCTGCTCTAAGATTGGAAGAATATCCTGAATGTTAGAAATCTTCTTATCTGTAATCAAGATATACGGATTATCAAGCTCTGCAACCATCTTCTCCATATCAGTTGACATGTAAGCTGAAATGTAACCACGATCGAACTGCATACCTTCTACAAGATCAAGCTCTGTCTTCATTGTCTTAGACTCTTCAATTGTGATAACACCATTGTTAGAAACCTTCTCCATAGCATCTGCTACCATAGTTCCTACATTCTCATCTCCTGCTGAGATAGATGCAACTCTTGCAATCTGCTCTTTACCAGAAATAGTCTGGCTCATATTAGAAATAGCTTCTACTGCTGTATCGCAAGCTTTCTTCATACCTTTACGAAGGATGATTGGATTCGCACCTGCTGCTAAGTTCTTCATACCTGCATTGATCATTGCCTGTGCCAATACGGTAGCTGTTGTAGTACCATCGCCAGCAACATCATTGGTCTTAGTTGCAACTTCCTTAACGATCTGTGCACCCATGTTCTCGAATGCATCCTCTAACTCGATATCCTTTGCAATTGTAACACCATCATTCGTGATCAATGGAGCACCAAATGATTTCGCTAATACAACATTTCTTCCTTTTGGTCCTAAAGTTACACGAACAGTGTCCGCCAACTGATTAACACCAGACTCTAATGCTTTACGCGCTTCAACGCCATATTTAATTTCTTTTGCCATGATGAAAAACCTCCTAAATTATAATTAAGTAAACTTACTTATGCCTCTACAACAGCATGAATATCATTCTGTTTTACAATGATGTACTTCTCGCCATCTAATTCTACATCATTACCTGCATATCTGGAATAGATAACCTTATCTCCGACCTTAACCTGCATCTCAACCTTCTCACCGTCTACAACAGTTCCCGGTCCTACTGCAACAACCTCTGCATACTGTGGCTTCTCCTGAGAAGAAGTAGGTAATACAATACCAGACTTTGTAGTCTCTTCTGCTACACACTCTTTTAATACAACTCTGTCACCTAATGGTACTAATTTCATTCTCGTTTCCTCCTTTTTATTCAGCACAATTGCTGCTCACTTACGTTCCAATCGTTAGCACTCATTAAGGTTGAGTGCTAACATAGTTATTATTGTAACCGATTTTGCCAAAAAATCAACCCCTATTTTAAAAATAATTGTGTTTATTTTGTTAAATCCTTTTCATTGTATGCAGCAACCCCTCCCCACATACCACTTTTCCCCTTGCACAGCGTAAGTTAGGACGGACGCACATGTTTTAGGTTATGAACCCGGCTTTGGGTGGTGTCATATTGCAGCAGGCACATTTGCATTACGGGCTCGCACGCAACAGACACTAATGCTCCTTATAATATGCTAACTCACAATAAAAGAGGCTATGGCCTCTTTTGGTTCGTTATGCATATTATTACATCGCAAAGTGCTGGCGTGCTCCACGTACCTGCTTGCAAATATGACAGACCGCCCTGCCGGGATTTACTTTTTTTGAACATGTGCTGTCTGTAGCAAAGATTAACTTACGACTGCGCTTATCGCCCACCCAAAGCCGTCTGGCATTAATATGACACCAAAACTTTGACTGTAGTTAATATTAACGCTCTGGCTCCATACCGAGACAGAAGGATATATATTACCTGATATGAGACAAAGCGAAGAAAACCGGACATAAATTATATATACTTGTAATTAGCGTGTATACTCATCCATATCCGATTTTCGTATATATAGCATGAAATTGTCAATTCACAGAAGTAAAGAATTCATTTATTGATAAGCCTGCCATTCACTATACACATAATGAACCAAATTATTTTTATCTCCTCTAACTTGCTATTACGTAGATCACCTGTGCCAACGAAAGAACGGCTTCGGGCAGGCGATAAGCACAGCGTAATAGGTTCTGATAGGAACAGCACGAAACACAATAACGTAAATATCGGTTGCAAGGATATAACATTTATCATAAGCAGGTACTTCAGAACCGCCGGTACTTGGCGAGGTGTTTTCGAGCCTAGTACCGCTGCGAGTGATGAGTAGCGAGAGCGTGCCTGCGATGA
>CACWQE010000081.1 GCA_902762905.1 uncultured Lachnospiraceae bacterium
CACAATGGACACCCTTGCTGTTCAGCTATACACTTCCTCGTTGCCTAGGCGTGTTCGGGACTTTCACCCGTTAGAGTGCGCCCATGGCGCGCAAACAAACAGGAGGACACATATGTTAATGCGTCCTCCTGAACTATATACACCTTATAATGCATATAACGAATGGATATATCTTTCTATTGTCTTTTACACTATACAGAAGTGTATATTTAGTTAGAAAGATCCTCTCCATTTGTGGCAATAACTTTCTTATACCAATAGAACGAATCTTTGCGGTAACGCTTCAGATCTTTCAAGTCAAACTCATCACGATTTACATAAATGAATCCATAACGTTTTACTACACCTTCATGCGTAGATACCAGATCAATCGCAGACCATGGACAATATCCCATCATTTCTTCGCCCTCTGATACGGCAAGCTTGATCTGCTCAATATGCTTGCGAAGATACTCAATACGATAATCATCATGTACTTTTCCATCTTCTGTCAGCTTATCATATGCGCCAAGTCCATTCTCTGTAACAATCATTGGTAAATGATACCGGCTATAGATCTCACGAATGGTTGCACGGAATCCATCCGGATCGATCTCCCATCCAAATTCGGTACGAAGGAGATTCGGATTTGCATAATTACGGTATACACCCGGCTCTGAGGCACCTGCCTGCTGGTCTCCGGATTCTACCACAGCACTTCCATCATCCCATTCAACAGTTGCTGTGGAATAATAGTTAAATCCAATAAAATCTGGATGTCCTTCTTTCATGATATCCATGTCGCCCTCTTCCATCTTAGGAATTGCATCATGTTCCTCTAAGAACTTCCATACCAGATTGTTATATCTTCCATATACTGCCATATCCAAATACAACCAGTTACGAATTGCATTAAAATTCTGTGCAGCTAAAACATCCTTTGGCTTGCAACTTGCCGGATAGATCAGAGAAATATTCGGAGCTGGTCCAATCTTACCGCCCGGAACCATATCATGACAAAGTTTCATTGCCTTTGCCTGAGCAAGCAGCATATGATGATTCTCCTGATATAACTTCTTATATTTATTCGTAACACCTTCCATGTTGCAGGTTCCGATCACATCACCCACAAGGGTAAGCATATTCTGCTCATTAATGGTAAGCCAGTATTTTACACGATCCCCATAGTTCTCATATAAGATCTTAGCAAAATTCACAAATTCATCTACGCTCTCTCTTCTTGACCAGCCACCCTTTTTCTCCAAAGCTGCCGGCAGATCAAAATGGAACATCGTAACTAATGGCTCAATGTTATGCTTCAGACATTCATTGATCACATCATTATAGAAATCAATTCCTTCCTGATTCACAGCTCCGGTTCCCTCTGGAAGAATACGGCTCCATGCAATAGAGAAACGAAATGTCTTAAATCCCATCTCTGCCATCAATGCAATATCTTCTTTGTAATGATGATAGAAATCTGCACACACATCCAACTCACTGGTTCCTTCTGGCACTTTCTTAATATCCTGTACACTAGGACCTTTGCCGTGTGTAAGGTTTGCACCTTCCACCTGATAAGCACTCGTAGATGCTCCCCATAAAAAATTATCTGGTAATGATTTGTTCTTTGTAATTAACATAATGAAATCCTCCTATTCATAGTCTTGTTATTCTCTATACTTCTTCATATATCTGCTTGAAGTTGTATAATGCACCAAGCAGATTTGAATCATTGCGGAACTTGCAGACATCGATCTTAATATCATTAAATACCAGGCTGATCTTCTTAAGCTGGTCTACATACTTCCGGATTCCTGCAAGAAATGCCGGTTCCGCACTAATGCCACCACCTATTAAAATCACCTCTGGATTGTAGATCACATACAGATTGCAACATTGCTTTGCAATACTGAAATACATCTCTTCTAAGATATCTGCTGCTTCGGTATCTCCTTCTCTCGCCCATTGATAGATCTTCTCGCCTGTTACCTCTTCAAACGGTATGCCTTTTTTCTTTGCCAACCGAAAACATACCGAACCGGTTGCAGAGATTGCTGACCAGGTAAATGGCATCTTCTCAATCGCCTCGTAAACACCTAACTTCTCGCCCTGCTGAATCCGGTCAAGATCTCCTCTGTCAATCTTTTCAAAGATATAAGATACTTCGCCAGCTAACAAATGCTTTCCACGATGGATTCTCCGGTCTTTCACCATTGCCCCACCAATTCCTGTACCAAATACCAGCACATAAGCATCCTCGACGTCTTTCGCATTGCCAAGCCAAACCTCCGCTAATGCTGCACACTTTCCGTCATTTTCCAAGGATACATGAAGTCCGTCACAACGCTTACTTACCAGCTCCATCAAATGCACATTATGCATATAGCGGATTCCACCGCCACCATAGACAATGCCATTGACTATATCTACCTGACCGGGAAGTCCCATGGCAATACCTTCCACTTTATCTTTCACCTTATAACAATCATACACATTTCCAATTATTTCCACAAAGTCATCAATCGTCTGTCCTTCTTTGATCGGAGTTGGAATCTTTGCCTTCTCTTCAATCGTACCATCTCCTGTCATCCAGGCATACTTAATCGTTGTACCACCTACATCAAACACCAGATACATGAATCTGTCTCCTTTCTTCTTCATCGCCCCATAGCTTTCTCGTTCATTTTCTCTAATTATAAAATATCAGCTAGATTCTGTATATCAAGATTATTGATAAAATTATAACAATTCTGTATAGATGAAACAATTTCTGCTTTTACTAGAAAAGCCCTTAGACGCAATATGATATGCCCCTGTCAAGTAGATAAGCTAAATATAGAGTTGACAGTTATTTCTATGTTTGATATTTTTAAGCAAAATCGCCATCGATTATAGAGAATATAGGTATGTAAGATGAATTCAAAAGATTTGAGAAAAAAAGGTATTTTATCTCATCCTTATCCAGAAAATCTGTTATGTTTATTATTCGAAAATGAAGAAATTCCTGTTTTAGATCACAGCCAGGAAGAAGGACTAGCGCATGTTCTTTCGACACTTCCGGCAATTCAACAGGAATGTATCAATTGTATTTTCAAAAAAAAGATGACTTATGTAGAGATTTCCAAAATATTGTTTATTTCTAAGCAAACAATTAGTGACTATAAAGGGTACGCAATCGAATCATTAAGGTATGGACGATCACTTAATTATATTCGATACGGATATTCCATTCAAACTCAACGTGAACAAGCTGGGTATGGGCAATTCCGGATGGATGTATTATCTACTCCAGTCAAAGAATTATCTCTCTCTCAGGCCCTAAAGCAAGCTCTTTATCGGCACAATATATTTAGTGTTAACGATCTAGTTCAACTTGCACAATCCACGGATATTTTGTTTTTAGAAGAACTAGGACTAAAAAGAAAAGCCATATTAGTCAAACAGGTATTAATTCCTCTTAATGACTATCTTACAAAGAATAGGTATGATGGATTACTCCCGGAGAACTTATCCGTGAAATATAACACGAATTACTATCGTGATATGAAAAAGGACGACAACTTAATTAAAAAGTTTGATAACGATTACCAAATATCGCAGTAAAGCCCCTACCTTTAGGTATGGGGAGTGTCAATATTGGCAGTATTATAACGGACTCGTTTTACATGGTCGTCGTTGTCTTCTTTCTGAATCTCAATGTTGAACAATTCCCCCATTGCGTTTTCACATAAGACATCCACTGTGACAGAACGTCCGTTAATATTGTGCAGAACTTTCTGCGGTTCCGCATTGACCACTTTCAGATCAGGCATATTTAATATAACCTGAATCACTTCCTGACAAAAATCCTTAATAAGTCATCAGGAAGAGCAATTGGCGAGTTCTCCTCTGATACTATTATACGTTCTTGTTATGTATTTATTCTCTGCTTAAATTTTCAAATACCTATTATCTTAACTCATTTTGTCCATATAAAATGTAGTTCCAATATCTGTCCTCTTTATAGGATTGCGTTTACTTTGTCAATTAAGCTTCTTTTTTAGAGGTATAAGAAAATCCGGCAGCATAGCCGCCGGACGTTTTCTCATTTGATCTTTACGGTTCGTTTACCGGACCATGCCGAATAATATTTTCTTCCGCTGATTGTCTTATACAGACGGATCCTTGCGTAATACTTTTTGCCTGATTTGAGCTTCTTGATCGTTTTTGACGTTGGATTCTTTGTCTTGACCTTCACAGAAACTTTCTTCGCCGGCTTGAACTTTTTGCTCGTACCATACTGTATCTGATATCCGTCTATGCCGGTCCGCTTTGCCCATTTTAACTGCATGGACTTTCGCTTTCCACTCACTTTGCTGATCATTGTATCTGCATTGAGATATACTTTCACAGTGGACGGTATACTTCCAATCGATGATAACGTAACCGGAATATACAATGTCTTCACTGTAGATGCATTGGAGAATACGTTATCCGCAATCGCCGTAACAGGATAAGTATACGCCCCTTTTTGAATGGAGTCATATACCACGACACTAGTGGCATTACCTGCATATCCTGTAACAACAGCCTCGATTCCCTGAATCCGATACGTGACACCTCTCACTTCTACCGTATTATCAGCGGTAGTGCCGGATTTCGGCGTTTTCGGAACAACATACGTATTACCTGGTGTATTGACATTTTGTGTTGTCTTTTTGATATCAATAATACCTGGTCTTACCGGTTCTTGTGTTGGTTTATCTTCGCTGTTGTCAGGGGTTGGTTTCTCCGGATCGGATGGTTTCGATCCACCGCCTGACGGATTCAATTTTTTGTCAATATAATCTGACATTTTCGATATATCACCCGGCTCATAATATTCAAACGGGATCCGATAAAACGTGTCACCGGTTATTGGGGTAGACCACTCCGATTCTTCACATCCATCTTTCTCCACGGTATCCTTATATGGCGATAACGTATAGAAAGTTGGTTCTGAATTATGAGTTACATACCACACTAACTTAGAATCTGCTTCAATCGGTTTACAATCAGATAATGCTGCATCGATTGTTTGCTTTTCCTGTTTGACATTTCCATCTTGATCAAGGATTACATATGCAACTTTATTGGTTCCTAGCGATCTTTCCAAGTGCTGCAGCCGGTACATCGGAATGGATCCGGAATAGTTATACTCAGATTCGGTATAATTCCACTCTTCCCACATGACTACGACATCTCCGTTTGATAACGTGATCATCTTCGGACATTGTGCCGTGATTGGCGAATTATCCGAAAAATTGGTCAGCTTTAACGTTTTCAGATCGGTAAGATCAATCCGACTGGTTGACCGCTTACACTTCGCATCTAGTGGAAGAACCTTCACGTATATATTGAAGTTACTGTCTGACCATTCGTTTCCTTTTCCATTGTCCGCATAACTGACCATCACCTTGCTGTCTGTGGCGGCCATTTCCCCTAATTGAACACCGGTTAACTGAATGGATTGATCATTTTGTGGAATGGAATACAGCTCTAGGTGATCCATCACCGTGTCCTGCCATAAAAATCTGTCCATTATTGGCAATCAATAGTTGCTGCTTATAGGAATGACTGGCAGATGCTAAAAAATAAAAAGGCCAGTCTTTAAATGGAACAAATATATTTTTTTCTTTGCTGAAAATCTCATTTGTTGCATATTGATGACCATTCGTATCTTTATAGCTTGTATAGATATATATATACTTTTCGTCTTCAACCATTTCACACGATCCACCCCAGAACGGTAATGCTAATGTACCCATCTGATCTGCGTATGAACCAACTTTTGCCCAATCTTTAGAATAGATGTTCATTCGAAGACATTCCTGCGTGTTCCCGCCATCTTTTCGAATGTTTCCGCTAGGATGTAGTTATAGTCTTTTCCATACAGAACAGAACCGAAACAGTCACTATCTAAAGTAATGATCTTCTTAGACTGATAGTTGAAATCGTTGTCATATTGTTCAATGATTAGCTTCTCGCATTTTTCGTAGCCACTGCCATCACTGTCTCCCATATATGTTTTCATTTTGTAACAACATTCCACTCTTTCGTAGCCATTTTCATTTTTGTGTAAAAATGAATATTTCGGGCGCGTTCCATTAAGATAATCATACTCACTCGAATGAATATTGTCACTTACCTCCGGACCTGACAAAGCAACCGGAAACGTTTGCGAGATTGGCACTACAGTGATCACCAGCATCATCGACAGTAAACAACATAAAAATTTACCACCCGAGCCTTTCTTTTTCTTGAAAATATTATTCATTTTTCATCACTCTCCTTTTCTTTTCCCTGAATAATTAGTTTCATATATAATATACCCTCATCACTTCATTGAATTTTAACATATCATAAGACTGTTCTGTCTTTCCTAAGCCTTTCGCGGAAATCATTTCCGCTTTTTTATTATCTATGACCGTATCTTTTGGGTCTTCTTGTCTTATTTCTTCTCCCCAGATATTCTTTCATCCCAAAGCACAAATGGATATATGATCACACTTAAAGCACGAATTATTAACGGAACTGCAAATATCCCTAACAACACACCTATATATGTTGTTCCTACCAGAACCGCTATCGTATCTATTGCTGACCATATATCACGATATGGTATTCCGGTCAGAAACAAAACTCCGTTTGCCAGAATCCATATTGTATTCATAACCTTGGTTATAATTCTATTTTCCAATATCCGTTCAAACATAACCGAGCAAATGCTACATTTATGTAATAACCAAATATACTTTTCTTTGAATTGTCTCATATCTATATCATCCATTCCCTACTTATATACATATTATGATGTTGGTTATTGATATGTAATTGACGAAAATACATGTATCTGATCAATTGGGTAAATCTGAACTCTTACAACACCTACAATATTATCCTTATTTACATATGGATTCTTCCAATTCCGGCTATCATATGACGCATTTCGGTTATCTCCCATCATAAAATAACAATCATCCGGAACCGTATAGTCAACATCCTCACATACCATATCCTCCATAAGATATGGCTCATTCAAACGACTTCCATTTATATATACCATACCATGACGAATTGAAACATGTTCTCCCGGCATACCAATGACACGTTTCACCAACATTTCATCAAACTCCTCCGGCTGCATAAAATATACTATATCCTGCCGACTGATATGATCTACTGCAAACGGAAGACTCGTAGCAACATACCACGCACCAACCTTCAGTGTTGGCTCCATGGATTCGCTTTGAATCTTACCATATAGGACCGCTGTCTTAGAATAGATGCCACATACAATCAAAACTATAATAATACATATTGTCTTTTTCTTATTTGTCATTGAAAAATAATCACTTAACAATCTTTTCTCCCATTCAGCACCCAATTTTCTAAAGTTATTCCATGAATAAACATTCTTGCAAATATTGGTTCACACCAACGATTCTCTCAACTATATTTTACCATTTGGAACTTACTAATACAATAAGTCATCCGAAAAATATAGAGTTGACAGTTATTCTAGAATATGTTAATGTTAAGTCACTTGGAATTTACATAAAGATTAAGAAATACTGTGATAAGGAATAGTAGAATTTCGGAAGTATACAGAGAGCTGTTGGTTGGTGCGAAGCAGTTACGGATGGGATTTGAACTCGCCTTTGAGTAGCTCACTGAACCATACATTCTAGTAGGTGAAGCCGGAACCCAACCGTTATCTTAGGGAGGATATACGACAGATATTGTCCGTATCTGCAATGAGTGCATACAATGATGTATGAATTAGAGTGGTACCGCGTAGGTAATAGCCTTACGTCTCTTACAAGGAGACGTAGGGCTTTTTGTATGTGTTATCTCTCATTTTTCTGCACGATGCGATATATCCAGCAACAAGAACATAGTATATAGTAAAGAAAGGAAGGTATTTGAATTATGATGGATGCAACCAAGTATAAGAGAAATTATTTTATGCCACCGATGGAGTGCTTAGACTGGACAAAAAAAGAATATATTGAGCAGGCTCCTGCCTGGTGTTCTGTAGATCTTCGAGACGGTAATCAGGCTTTGATCGTTCCAATGAGCTTAGAGCAAAAGATCGAGTTTTTCAAAATGTTAGTTAACGTAGGCTTCAAAGAAATTGAGGTTGGTTTCCCTGCTGCTTCTGAAACCGAGTACGATTTCTTACGTGCTTTGATCGACCAGAACTTAATTCCGGATGACGTAACCGTTCAGGTATTAACACAGGCAAGACCACACATTATCAAGAAGACATTTGAGGCTGTTAAAGGATGCAAACATGCTGTCATTCATTTATACAACTCTACTTCTTTGGCACAGCGTGAACAGGTTTTCAAAAAGTCCAAGGAAGAGATCAAGCAGATTGCTATTGATGGTGCAAAGATGTTATTAGACTTAACCAAACAGGATGGCGGTAATTATCAATTTGAATATTCACCGGAATCATTTACCGGCACAGAGGTTGATTATGCCTTAGAGGTATGTAATGCAGTTATCAATGTATGGCAGCCAACTGCTGATAACAAAGTAATCATTAATCTGCCTGCTACGGTTGAGATGTCTTTACCTCATGTGTACGCAAGCCAGATTGAATATATGAGCAAGAACCTTGCTATGCGAGAGAATGTGATTCTTTCTCTTCATCCACATAACGACAGAGGCTGCGGCGTTGCAGATGCAGAACTTGGTGTATTGGCCGGTGCAGACCGTATCGAGGGTACTTTATTTGGTAACGGGGAGCGTACCGGTAATGTAGATATCATTACTCTTGCCATGAATATGTACACACATGGTGTAGATCCACATCTTGATTTCAGCAATTTACCGGAGATCACGGAGTTATACGAGGATGTAACCGGAATGCATGTATATGAGCGTTCTCCTTACACCGGTAAATTAGTCTTTGCTGCTTTCTCCGGTTCCCATCAGGATGCAATTGCAAAGGGTATGAAGTGGCGTGAAGACAAACAGTTAAAAGATTGGACCGTTCCTTATCTTCCGTTAGATCCACATGATGTTGGAAGAGAATACGAAGGCGATGTGATCCGTATCAATTCCCAGTCCGGTAAGGGTGGAATCGGTTATATCTTAGAGCGCAGCTACGGCTTCAATCTGCCGGCTAAGATGCGTGAGAACCTTGGTTATGCCGTTAAGAATGTATCCGATCATTTACACAAGGAATTAACACCGGAAGAGATCCTTGCTATCTTTAACAAAGAATATGTTAATATTAAGACTGCCATCAAGTTAGATGAATGTCATTTCGTACAGGAAGGCAACGGTATTATCTCTACCGAGCTTACCATCAAACGTAATGATGTTCCAAAGGTATATCACGGCTCCGGCAACGGACGTCTGGATGCAGTTGCCAACGCAATCAAGAAGCACTTCAATGTAGACTTTAAGCTTACTACCTATGAAGAGCATGCGTTAGAGCGTGGTTCCAATTCGCAGGCATGTTCTTACGTCGGAATTGAAACAAATGACGGCGTAACTACATGGGGTTGTGGCATCAAGAACGATATTATTGATGCTTCCGTATGTGCATTATTATCTGCGGTCAATAAAGTATTGGACAGAGATCACATCCAGTAGACTTTTACCCTTGCACGGTGAAAAAGAAAAAGGATACTATGAAAAAGAGTGCCGTTTTCACAAATGTATATCTGTGAGAACGACACTCTTTTTATACTTACTGTAAATCAGCTAACTGCTTCTTCAATTTTGCAATTGTTGCAGCCTGTTCCGCCAGTTCTGCCTTATAAACTGCCAATTGTTCATCCTTTTCTGCCAGTTGCTCTTCCTGTTCCGCTAACTGCATTGACAATGTCTTGATCTTCAACTCTGTCATAGATGACACCTCCCTCTGATATTCCGGGTAATGTGTAAATATCTTC
>CACWQE010000082.1 GCA_902762905.1 uncultured Lachnospiraceae bacterium
ACATCACTTGAAATAGAAAAAACGGATATGAATTAAAGATGAGCACTTGTAATTGATACATATGCTTATAATTCATATCCGTTTTTCTTTATATAACAATTTGAATAGCTGCTTGTTCTTGCATTACTATTAGAAATCGCAACGAACCATATTAATAAATTGATTTGCTAATATTCGTAATATTCAAGATGTTTTCTATCCCTATAGTTCAATATTACAGTAGATTACCTGCGCCAACGAAAGAATGGCTTCGGGGTGGCGATAAGCATAGCGTAGTAGATTCTGATGCAAACAGCACGAAACATAATAACGTAAATATCGGTTGCAAGGATATAACATCTATCATAAGCAGGTACTTCAGAAACGCCGGTACTCGAATGTGCCGCATGACACTATATATGCCTTGAGAAAATGTCCTGCACCTTGCGACAGCATTAGGAACGTTAGCCGAGCAAGGTGCAGACTTTTCGAAAGGCACTGCATAAACATGAATGGCACATTCTTAGTATCCGTTGCGAGTGATGAGTAGCGACTACGATGATATGTTATATCCTAAACAACCGATTCGTAACCTAAATGTTTCGCACGTCCGTTCCCTACGCTGTGCAAGGGTAATATCATTTATAGGAGGATGCCAGTTGACTGCAGGAACAAGATAAACATCAGCACCGGTGCAATATAGCGGATCATGATGCGGTACAATTTCTTCCTACGGAACTTTTCACCGTTACGTTCCATTTCATCGATGACATAGTCCGGTGTCATAACCCAGCCGATCAGGATGGTAGAAAGCAATGCGATAAATGGCATCATGACACTGTTACTAATATAATCCATAATATCTAACAACTGTCCGGTAGAACCATTTGGAAGTACAACTTCTACATAGAAAATACTGTAACCAAGTGCAATGATTGCGGATGCAGCAAGATAGATCACGGATAAGATCAATACGGTCTTCTTGCGGCTGGTGTGGAAGATTTCCATACAGTTAGCTGTGATGGATTCTAACACAGAGATACAGGATGTCAGGGTTGCAAAAACTGCTGTTACGAAAAAGAGGATTCCAACAAAGATTCCTGCTTTTCCCATAGCTGAGAATACCTTTGGTAATGATACAAACATCAGACTTGGACCAGCCCCCATTCCTTCCGTTCCGGAGAATACAAATACGGCAGGAACGATCATGGCACCGGCAAGAAATGCAACACCGGTATCAAAGATCTCAATCTGGTTGACTGCCTTGTTCAAATCTACCTCTGGTTTTACATAAGAACCGTAGGTGATCATAATTCCCATAGATACACTAAGAGAGAAGAATAACTGACTCATTGCGTCTAACAGAATCTGTAGGAAGCGCTGTAAAGTAAGTCCCTTAAAGTTTGGAGTGAGGTAATACAGAAATCCTTCCACACCGGTATGCACCTGACCGGAAGCATCGGTATGCTCCAATGTTAATGAATATACGGCAATAATGACGATCAATACCAGAAGAATTGGCATCATCCATTTGGATACCCGTTCAATTCCGCCCTCTACACCATTGTATACAATAAATGCGGTAACAGCCATAAACAGAAGTGCAAAAATAACTGGCGAAGTAGATGATGTGATAAATGATGTAAAATAATCATCTGCAGCAGCAGCCTTTGCCTGACCTGTTATATATACAACAGCGTACTTTGTGATCCAACCACCGATTACGGCGTAATAGGTCATGATCAGAACCGGTACAAGAAAGGTCAGGATTCCTAAGAATTTCCACTTCGGACGCATCTGTGTGTAAGCTCCGATCGCACTTTGTTTTGTGCGACGACCGATTGCAATATCTGATGTCAGTAAAGTGAATCCGAATGTAAGCACAAGAACAAAATAAATAATTAAAAATAAACCGCCTCCGTCTTTGGCTGCGAGATATGGGAATCTCCACAAATTTCCTACTCCAACAGCACTACCGGCAGCGGCGAGGACAAATCCGAGTTGCCCTGAAAAATTACTTGATTTTTTTTCCATTATAAATAATCTCCCCTATGATATAATTTGTGTGATTAGGATAGCATATAATGAAGTAAAAGTAAAATGATTGTTTATTTTATTAAGAAAGAACGGGTTATCCGTAATAATCCACTTGCGTTTTCTTGACAAGTCTATCGTTCTAGTGTAGAGTAGATTTTAGTTAATTGGAATTTGGTGTATCAATATTTGTAAGTGTACATTACAACGGGGGATAGCATGTTAGAAAAACGAAAGAATTATGAGATTGTTCTATTTATAGCGGGCTGCATATTAGTGAATTATCTAGGAAAGATTTTTGCAAATCATTTTGCACTTCCCTTGTGGCTGGATTCAGTAGGAACTATGTTTACAGCGTATGTGTTAGGTCCTGTTTGCGGGGCAGTTGTCGGAGTTACTGTAAATGTGATTTATGGCATTTTGTTTTCGTATACTCGCATGGTATATGCGTTAGTGAGTGCTATGGTAGCTGTGTTGGTTGGTCTGCTTGCAAAACGTGGCGGACTTGAGAATCTGTTTCGCGCGTTGTCGACGAGTTTTTTTGTAACAATTCTGTCGGTTGCGTGTTCGGTTCCCCTTAATTATCTCTTTTTTGATGGTGCAACTGGCAATGTGTGGGGAGATGGTGTAACAGAGCTGTTCAAGCAGCTTGGACTGAACCCGGTATTGAGTCATATTGCCGGAGAATTCTATATTGATTTTTCAGATAAGACGTTAACTATTCTAGTTGTATTTCTTGCAATTCGTATTTATCGGAATCGTCACACAATATTTCACATGTTTTACAAGCAGAAGATACATCATAAGAAAGGCAGTACGTCCAGACATCTGCAAATGATCCTGGTGCTGTTATTATGTGGTGTGATGGTTATGAGTCCATTTACAAGCCTTGGAAAAGAAAAAGCCGATACGTCTACGGTGAATGACCAAAAGGAGACAGATAACTATAACGCCTATGTACAGACAGTCTACAATGGCAGCAACGGTCTGCCGGGTGGAAGCGCCAATGATATAGCCCAGACCAATGATGGTGTATTATGGATTGGTACATACGGTGGATTATACCGGTACGGTGGAAATGAATTTGAATGGATGGATGCATTTGATTCAGTCAAGAATGTTAATTGCCTGTATACGGATGAGGAAGGACGCTTGTGGATTGGTACGAATGATAGCGGACTTTCAATCTGTATTAATGAAAAGATTTCTAATGTCGTGACGGAAGAGGACGGTCTGTCTTCAGATTCTGTCCGGTGCATTACACAGTGTACAGATGGGGATTACTATGTGGGAACAACCGGTTCACTGGCGATACTCACCTTGTCCGGTGGATTATCGGTAGAGACTGTGATCCCGGATATTGTATATGCAAGCAGTATCAGTGCAGATACGAATGGTAATGTTGCGGTTGTGACAAGCGAAGGAACCTTGTATCTTTTGAAGGATCGGAAGATTGTTTCGAAAATGACAATAATCGGTGGAGATATATATACATGCTGTTCCTTTGATGAAAATGGGACTTTGTATGCGGGAACGACAGGCAGTACAATTGAGGTGTTCGGAGTTGATGGCAAAGGATTAAAACGTCAGACAACATATGAATGTGAGGGACTTCGTAATCTGAAATCGCTGCATTTCTCTGATGACGGGATTCTGTTTGTCTGTGCAGATACAGGTATGGGATATATGGATAATAAGAAACAGTATCATGGTATCCAGGCGAATACATTTAACAGTTCTGTTGACCATATGCTGATTGATTATCAGGGCAATCTCTGGTTCACATCTTCAAGACTTGGTCTGTTACGGTTATGTCCATCTGTTTTTACAGATATATACCATGAAGCCGGATTAACCGATCAGGTAGTCAATTGTGTTACACGGTGGAATGGCAATTACTATTTCGGAACAGACAATGGCTTAGATATGACAAATGAGGGGAACACCCAGTCAGTGACGAATTCTCTGACAGAACAGCTTGCTGGAATCCGGGTCCGGAGCCTGTATGTGGATCAGAAGAATCATCTGTGGATCAGTACATCTGGAAATGGGTTATATGAGGTCAGAGAATCTGGAAATGTAACAACATATACGGATGAGAATGGATTACCGGGTAATAAATTACGAATGGTATTAGAGTTAGAAGATGGTACGATTGTGTCGGCAGGAGATTCCGGGATTGCCTATATTGAGAATGGAAAAGTAACTGATGTGATCGGATATGAGGATGGATTGAATAACCCCAAAGTATTATGTCTGCTGCAGCAGACGGATGGAACCCTGTTAGCGGGAACCGATGGTGGGGGTGTTGCTTTGATCCGTGACCGGAAAGTGATTCAGACGTTGACGAAGCAGGACGGACTTGGTTCCGAAGTAATACTGCGTATGAAATCCGATCTGGATGGAGATGGGACATTTTTTGTGACGAGTAATAGTATCTGCTATCAGGATAAGGATGGAATACGTATTTTGGATTTTCCATACTATAATAACTATGATATCGTAGAAAGTACGAGTGGTATGTTGTTTGTGTTGGGATCTGCCGGAATTTATGTAGTTGGCAAAGAGGATCTGCTCGCAGGAAATACAGATTATAAGTTGTTGGATTCCCAGTCGGGATTGTTAAAATCATTTACTCCAAATGCATGGAATTATATGGATGCGGATGAGAATCTCTATCTTTCAACCGATTCAGGAGTATTATGTATGAATCTGAACCACTATACGGTGTCAGTCCGTTCCTATCGTATGATTGTCCGCTCCGTTAAGGTAGATGACAGTATCTATTCGGTAGAACGGGGAGAAACAACGGTATTACCAAGTGGTGTGAACCGGATTGAGATTGTACCGGAGATTATCAATTATTCTTTGAATCTGCCGAATGTCAGTGTTTATATGGAAGGATTTGATAAGCAGCCGAAAATTATACCACAAAATGAGTTAAAGAGCATTACATACACGAACCTTCCGGTTGGAACTTATACCTTTCATTTAGGTGTTATGGATAGCCGCGGTAAGAAGATTATGGCGGAAAGTACATATACGATCGAGAAAGAGCGGGAAATCTATGACAACTGGTGGTTTGTATGTTATACCGTGGTTGTATTTGCCTTAGTGGTCGCATATCTGACCTGGTTATTCTTCCGGACGCAGATTCAGCGGACGTTGAATATGCAGAGAAAAGAATTGGAATTTGCAAGAAGTCAGGTAGAGATGGGTAATGAGACAGTTCTTACCATTGCACGGACGGTAGATGCGAAAGACGAGAATACAAGCCAGCACTCGGTAAGAGTGTCTGAATATTCTGTGATGATTGCAAGACGTTTAGGGTTTGATGAGGCGTCATGTGAACAGTTGCGTAAGGCTGCTCTGTTACATGATATTGGAAAGATTGGAATTCCGGATCGTGTACTCAATAAGCCGGGACGGTTAACGGACGAAGAATATGAGATTATGAAATCACATGTTGTAAAAGGTGCAGAGATTCTTAAGAAGTTTACCCTGGTAGAAAATGTGCAGGAAGGAGCATTGTATCATCATGAACGATACGATGGCAGCGGCTATGTACATGGTCTGAAAGGGGAAGAGATTCCGTTAAATGCGAGAATTATCGGTATTGCGGATGCATTTGATGCGATGACGGCCAATCGTGTCTATCGTAAGAAATTAGACTTTGATTTTGTGATAGGTGAACTGAAGAAAGGCAGAGGAACGCAATTTGATCCTGACTTAGTGGATATTATGTTGCAGCTCATCGAAGAGAAAGAGATTGATGTGGAACAGCTCTATGCGGACCAGACCGCAACGGCTAATGAGGAGGTGCAGGGATGAAACGGATTTATGTAATTACGATAATCACAGCATGTACCATGATTTTTGCCGTGGTGGGATTATATAATATGTTCTGGAAGAAAGATGCGGATCGGACCATAAAGGCAGGTTTTGTATATGTAGGAGATGCCAGTACCGCATATACCAGTAATTTTATGGACGCACAGGAAGCAGTGGATAATGCATTTGGCGATCAGGTGCATACAATCGCCAAGTATAATGTGGCAGAGGGTGCGGAGAGACAATCGATTGAAGAACTGGTGGCAGAGGGGTGT
The DNA here is from genome assembly GCA_902762905.1 of uncultured Lachnospiraceae bacterium. Taxonomy (GTDB): domain Bacteria; phylum Bacillota; class Clostridia; order Lachnospirales; family Lachnospiraceae; genus CAG-590. The sequence goes on from CACWQE010000082.1 coordinate 6,120, forward strand.
GATATTATATTTGCTACTAGTTATGGATATGAAAATGTGACAAAAGAACTGGCAGAGAAATATCCTGATGTACAATTTTGTATGGCAACTGGAGATAATGCCAATGCAGACCCCGTGTTAGATAATTATCACACCTTCATGGGAGCAATCTATGAAGGACGGTATGTTTCAGGTGTTGTGGCAGGAATGAAGTTACAGGAGTTGATCGAGAATGGAACCATTACCAAAGAGCAGGCGAGACTTGGATATGTAGGGGCGTACCCGTACGCAGAAGTGATTTCAGGTTATACTGCATTTTTATTAGGTGCCCGTTCCATCGTGCCGGAAGCAACCATGGAGGTTTGCTACACGAATACCTGGAGCAATTATCTGAAGGAAAAGAAATGCGCGCAGGCTTTGATTGAAGATGGATGCGTGATCATTTCCCAGCATTCGGATACGTCAGGACCGGCAGTTGCCTGTGAGCAGACAGATGCGGATATTCCGGTGTACCTGGTTGGGTATAATCAAAGTATGTCAGAATTGGCACCAACTACATATCTGATTGGTGCAAAGATTAACTGGGCACCGTATATGCAGCAAGCTGTTCAGGCGGTTCTTGATCGGAAAAAGATTGAGGATGTTGTTGTGGGAAAAGTTAATGGACAGGATATTGGAGCAGGATTTGACGAGAACTGGGTGCAGATGTTAGAATTAAATGAGGTGGTTGCAGCAGAAGGTACCAAAGAAAAGATTGCAGCTACCATTGAGCAATTGAAAAATGGTCGGATCGAGGTGTTTCAGGGTACATATATTGGTGTGAACCCGCAGGATGAATCGGATACATATGATCTTAAGAAAGGATATCCTGAGAATGCAAAAAGTTCTGCGCCGACATTTTATTATATATTACAGGATGTAATTGATATAAAAGAATAAAGGAATTAGAAGAGGTCAGGAGTTTTAAGGAGTAAGAGAATGGAAAGTCAGTTTATCATGAATGAATGCTATATACAGTTTTTAGAAAAATTATACTCACCGACAGAGAATCTGAAACAGTGCGAACAGAATGTGAAGGATGCAGTTGCGATATTGGCACCATCCGTTCGTTTAGGTAAAGCCGAAGTTGTTATGGAAGCACCTGCCAGCAAGTTGAGAGAGAATGAAGAACATCAGCATATTACGTTATATGATCAGGGGAGTGATGTGGGGACGGAAGCGTATGCACTGCGTTTCGCGTTACCCGATAAAGGGTATGTGAATATTATCCTGTATCCGGCAGGGATGACATCATTTTCAGATCAGGAGAAAGAGATTCAGAACCTGCTTGCAAAGCAGATATTTACTCAATTTAGCCGGATTATGATGCAGGGATTTCTGACACATGTGATCAATACAGATATGGCTACCGGAGTAGCGAATCAGGAAGCATTTATGCGGTTTGTTGTAGCCTTAATGAAACAGCAGCAATTAGCACAGTATCATGTATTCTTTTTTAATATTCATAACTTTAAGTATGTAAATAAAGTATTTCCTTACGCAGAAGGGGACGTTGTATTAAGAAAATATGCGGCATATGTGGATTCTAAGACACAGGATGGGAAAGTTGCCCGGTTAGGTGGTGACAATTTTGTTGCATTGGTTCGGAATGAGCAGGTAGAGGATTATATACATATGCTTCAGAATGTGAAGATATTACATGCTACTCAGGATAAGAAGAAAGAGTTTTTGTTTAGTGCAACCATCGGAGTGTCTTCTTTGGATAATATTGAGGCACCGCGGGATGTTTTAGCACATGCCAGTATTGCATATCAAGCAGCAAGAATCAGGGGTGTTGGTACCCTGGTATATTATTCCGAAGAGATTCATAAACGGTTGATGGCGAATCAGACGATCATCTCCCAATTTGCGCCGGCGTTGGCAGCAGGGGAATTTGTTGTGTATTATCAACCGAAAGTGAATATCAGTGACCGGACTCTATATGGAGCAGAAGCACTTGTGCGCTGGTTACATGAAGGAACATTGATTCCTCCAATGCAGTTTGTACCGCAATTAGAGCGTGAGGGCAGCATCTGTAAGCTGGATTATTATGTGTTAGAACAGGTTTGTAAGTTTTTACAGAAACGGAAAGAGCAAGGAAAGGAACAGATCTGTATTTCAGTAAACTTTTCTAGAAAGCACTTAGAGGAAGATGACATGGTGGAACGCATCGTTGCCATTATTGACCGCTATGGAATTGACCACCAGTATATTGAAGTAGAATTAACAGAGAGTGAGGATTTCCAGAATTACGAGATTATGTCACATATCGTGAATGGACTGAGGGATCACGGAATCGGAACCTCGATTGATGATTTTGGAACGGAATTTTCATCCCTTAATATGATCAAGAAGGTAGACCTGAATGTAATCAAGATTGACAAGTCGTTTATTCCATTAGAGATGGAATATCCGGGAAAGAAGAAGGATATGATTATGTTTGCCAACATTATCAGTCTGGTAAGCCAGCTTGGCAAGAAGACGATCGTAGAAGGTGTGGAGACAGAAGAACAGCTTGCCTATCTAAGGGAGGTTGGCTGTGATATCGTGCAGGGCTATGTGTTTGATAAGCCGTTGCCTCAGCCGGAATTTGAACAACGTTTAGAGGAAGGATATTCCCCTTGCACAGCGTAAGTGAAACGGACGCGCATGTTTGGGTTGCGAACCCGGCTTTGGGCGGTGTCATATTGCAGCAGGCACACTTGCGTTACGGGCTCGCACGCAACAGACACTAATGTTCCTTATAATATGCTAACTCACATAAAAGCGGATATGGATTTATGAATGTATACACAAGTGATACGTATGCATTCTTAATCCATATCCGTTTTGCTCGTTCTGCTTATTATTACGTCGCAGCGCTGCTCTCTTTCGTACTAGAGTTCATGCTAATGCATTCACTAAGTACTCAAGGAAATGCTGGTGTGCTCCACGTACCTGCTTGCAAACATGACAGACCGCCCTGCCGGGATTTACTTTTTTGAACATGCGCTGTTTATCGTGTAATTTCATTACGGCTGTGCTTATCGCCACCCCGAAGCCGTTCGGCGTTAACAGGCTCCAAAACTTTAATTGTAGTTAAAATTGATAATCTGGCTACATGACAGGGTAGAAGGATATATATTACCAGATATGAGAGAACGCAAAGAAAAACGGACATTGATTATATACATTCGTAATTAGCATGTATATTCATCCATGTCCGGTTTTCGTATATATAGCATGAAATTGTCAATTCACAGGAACAAGGAATAGCTCCGTTAATAGGCTGGCTTTCACCATACATATAATGTACCAAATTATTCTTTATCTCCTATAACTTGCCATTACAGTAGATCACCTGCACAAACGACAGAATGGCCTCGGGGGTGGCGATAAGCACAGAGTATATGCTAATGACGGTATATTGTGCCAACATCAGCTTCGGAGAGAAAAATTTGGATTCCAAAGAGGGGCATTTGCGACTGTCAGCACTTAATGAGTGCGTAGCACGAATTTAGTGCTGCTACTGGAGCA
>CACWQE010000083.1 GCA_902762905.1 uncultured Lachnospiraceae bacterium
CCAGTCTGTGCACGTCAACTATTGAAAGCGCCGTATACCGAACGGTACATACGGTGCTGTGAGAGGACGGCGGTTAATCACCGCCTCCTACTCGATTATTCTTGATTATCGTATAGCTGTTGTTAGATGTACACAATGTATTTTATTATCAGAAACGATCCATTCCAAGACTTCCATTCAATCGTTTCAGGTAATCTTCCGGATTTTTCTTTAATTGCGCCATCATGTACAAGGAATCCAGTATCATTGCGACCTTGTTGCAATCCGCACCGTTTTTGCCGTAATCCTGCATTAGATTGTAATGTTCTATTTGCCAGACATAGAGATCTGTCAATGTATAACCTTCACACTTCATTTCGTCTAGTATTGTCTGGTGATCTGCGTAGTAAGCAAATTCTTTCATCAGATCACCATCTACGGCAAGTTCTTTCCATAGATTTTCCTGAAATGTCTCATCCCGGTTCGCATAAGCACAAAGTTCTTTCAGATATTCGTAACCTTTCACACGTCTCGCATCATATATAATTGTACCCATTGAGCATACGTCTCCTTTATATTTAGTCACAAAGCAGCTCATCCGCTAACTGTTCCATAGCGGCAACATCTTTCTCTTTCATAGTAGAAAGGATGGTAACGGTGTTCTCGCACACAGTAAGATTCTTCATGCCATCTAACATGGATTTCATGGTTCTGGCTGCTGTCGGAGCCCACGAACCATTCTCGATAATGGCAACTTTGCGGTTCTGGAATGCCTTGTGAGATAAACGGTTCAGGAAATCTTCCATTGGTGGAAATACACCGGCATCGTAAGAGGCGGCCGCAAGGACTAACTTATCATATCGAAAAGCATCTTCGATTGCCTCTGCCATATCATCTCTGGAAAGATCGGTAAATGCAACTTTTGCGGCACCTTTTGATTTCAGAATCTCAACCATCTTTTCGGCGGCAGCCTTGGTGTTGCCGTGAATGGAAGCACAGGCAACCAATACACCTTTGTCTTCCGGCTGATAACTACTCCATGTATTGTATTTGTCTATGTAATAACCAAGATTGTCTTTCAGAATTGGGCCGTGTAATGGACAGATCATCTGAATGTCTAAAGTAGCCGCTTTCTTTAATAATGTCTGAACAGGTGCGCCGTATTTTCCAACTATATTGAAATAATATCTTCTAGCCTCGCAAGCCCAGTCTTCCTCATTGCAGAGCGCACCAAATTTGCCAAAACCATCTGCGGAGAACAGGATCTTTTCGGTGGATTCGTATTCTACCATGACCTCTGGCCAGTGAACCATTGGAGCCATAATAAATGTCAGTTCGTGTTCGCCAAGATTCAGCGTGTCGCCCTCTTTGACTGCAAGCGTGCGTTCTTCCAGATTATCAATGTCAAAGAATTGAGGTAACATAGCTTTTGCTTTGGCACTGAGTACCAATGTAGCAGAAGGATATTTATCTGCAAGTTTTTTGATATTGGATGAATGGTCCGGCTCTAAATGAGAGATGATCAGATAATCGACCGTTCTGCCGGCAAGTGCCTGTTCAAGGTTGGCAAACCATTCTTCTGTCTTTCTGGCATCTACGGTATCCATAACAGCGGTTTTTTCATCTAAGATAACATATGAATTGTAGGAAACACCATTAGGGACGATGTACTGGCTTTCAAACAGATCGAGAGTCGTGTCATCTACACCGATATATTGAATTGCTTTGGAAATGTTCGTGTCACTCATAAAAAATCCTCCTAATCTATCTTTTGCTGGGATATCCTGAAATATCTAGGAAAATTGTAACATGGCGTAGTGGGGATGACAAGGTGGCGTGTATAAAAATTGATGTAAAAAAAACAACCAGGATTGTGAATGGTTGCACATTCCCGGTTGCTTTCGTATACATAGTGAATGATTTCACATTCTAGGCTGTTTAATTGTATATGATGAATAAGTTATATGTTCAACATTGACTTTTTGTATTGTTCTACGATCTTTTCAACATCATAGTCAGGCACAAAGTCGGTGGCAATATCGCAGATATGCTGTATCGTATCGATATCTTCTTCTAATTCCTCAGCAATCGTTTCGGGTGACTTATTCTTCTGAAGTTTGCGGCAGACTAATTCTGTAAGCTGAAGCAGTTTTCCTTTTTGTTGTCCATCGTCAAATCCATCCTCATAGCTTTCCTTCCGTATTGTCTGTTTGTGCAATTCTTCATCATATTCGTATAAGGTCATCCGAACCACCTCCGCTTTGTTTGCCAACAAGAAATCCTTTAAAATGTTGTGCTTGATGCAGTGATCTACAGCATGCCGGACAGCTTCTTCTAGAGGTTGTGTCTCTTGATACTTTCTTACAGCACTGACATATTCAACATATTCGAATAATGCCGGGCAACGATTAAGAAGATCTTCGTTGTATCCCTTGTTGATATTAAGCTGGGTAACACGTAATTCTAATGAAGGACATTCTTCCGGTATCTCGAAAGCATCGGATAGATAGAGATCCCTTCGCTCCGGCTGTTCCCGAATTCCATTATAGAATACCACAAATCTTGGTGTTGGCAGCTTGATCAGACGGGAAGAATAGATATCTTTCTTGACCATGTACTTCTCGTACTGTTCGCATACATACATGAGATCCCGTAGTGGCATGTTCGGATTCACAGTTGACTGATGTTCGTATAACTGGAGCCGCATGTCGATCAGACAGGATACATCATTCTTCATGCCAAGATAGATTGCATTCTCTAAGGTAACGATCTCTAATGCGTCCGGATCGTTGTAATCTGTATGATTCACTGCATTGTATAGTTCTAATAATTGCCTGTTGCTATTAAAAATCATGCGAAATACCGTGTCACGGTACTTCTCATTAATATAAATTTTCCCCATATTCTTTCTCCTTTTTCTAATAACTGGATTCATTGATCCTTTATCTGGTAATCGAATTAACATTGATATTAAAATCCAGTGTTAAAAAATAAAAAGATATGGCAAAAAAGATGTAAAAGAGATTACAGGAATCTCTGACATGATTGTACCATGACAAAATGAAGATGACAAGAGTCTCTTCGAATCTTGTATTCCATATCTAAATTTGATATACTTATGACAAGAATGCGATCATTGTCATAGAATATAAGATGATCGGGAAGGAGCACGGCAATGAATAGATTGAATATTGCAGTAATCTTTGGAGGACAGTCTTCTGAGCATGATATTTCATGTATATCGGTTCAGACGGTTGCGAAAGCAATCAATCCGGAGAAATATGACATTACGTACATTGGAATTACCAAGGAGGGACATTGGTTACTTGCCGAGTCCTTGAAGAGCATAGAAGATGGAAGCTGGGAAAAGAGCACAACGGAAGCAGTTATTTCGCCAGATGCGACGAAACAGGAAGTGATCTTATCAGGGACAGAGGGTGTGACTACTAAGCATATTGATGTCATTTTCCCGGTACTACATGGTATGTATGGTGAGGATGGAACGATTCAGGGCCTGTTTGAAATGAGCAAGATTCCTTATGTAGGCTGTGGTGTACTTGCATCTGCAGTCGGAATGGATAAGGTTTACACGAAGATCATTGTGGATGAGCTGGGGATTAAGCAGGCAGACTATGTATTGGTAAGAGCGGTAGAGGTAGAACGTGCCAATGCAGGAAATGCCAACGTGACGATGGACGATCTTGCAGACCGTGTGGAAGAGAAACTGAACTATCCGGTATTTATCAAGCCAAGTAAAGCAGGTTCTTCACAGGGAGTCAGTAAGGCACATAACCGGGAAGAATTGGTTGCAGGATTAGAATTAGCGGCAAAGCATGACACGAAGATCTTAGTAGAACGGAATATTATCGGAAGAGAGATTGAGTGTGCGGTATTGGGAAGTGCGGCAGATGTAGAAGCGTCGGGAGTTGGAGAGATATTGGCTGCGGCTGAATTTTATGATTTTGATGCAAAGTATACGAATGCCGAATCCAAGACTGTTATTTCGCCGGAACTTCCGGAAGGTAAGACCGAGGAGATCCGGGAAGCTGCGAAAGCCATTTTTGCTGCCGTTGACGGTTATGGATTGTCGCGTGTCGACTTCTTCTTAGAGAAAGAGACGAATACGGTGATTTTTAATGAGATCAATACATTGCCGGGCTTTACTTCTATCAGCATGTATCCAATGTTGTGGAATGCACAGGGCGTGGACTTAGAGACTTTGGTAGAACGACAGATTGCATTGGCACTAGAGCGCCGTTACTAGAAGTAATTACGGACATTTTCCGCAACTATTTTTATTGAATATTTTTCAGACATTATGTGGTGCATAATGGATAGATTGGAAGGAGATTTCATATGAATAATCCAATTGGCGTCTTTGATTCGGGTGTCGGTGGTTTGACCGTTGCCAGAGAGATCATGCGGCAGCTTCCGGGAGAAGATCTTGTGTATTTTGGTGATACTGCAAGAGTTCCGTATGGTTCGAAGTCAAAGAATACAGTGTTAAAATACAGTCGTCAGATCGTGCGGTTTCTGCGTACGAAGGACGTGAAAGCAATTGTGGTCGCCTGTAATACGGCAAGTGCGCTTGCACTAGATGATATTGCAGCAGAGATCGATATTCCGATCATCGGTGTAGTAAAGCCCGGGGCGAAGATGGCGGTCGAGACAACAAAGACGGGAAATGTTGGTGTGATTGGTACAGAAAGCACGATCAAATCTGGCATTTACAATGATTATATCCGGGAACTGAATCCCGATATTACTGTAGTCAGTAAGGCGTGCCCGTTGTTTGTTCCGTTAGTAGAAGAAGGGCTGATTGAAGACCGGGTGACAGATGATATTGTGGCGAGATATCTGCAGGAGATGAAAGAATATCGGGTAGACGCATTAGTGCTTGGCTGTACGCATTATCCGCTCATCCGCAATACGATCAAACGGTTTATGGGCGAGAGTGTACATCTGGTGAATCCTGCATTTGAGACGGCAAAGAGTCTCAAAGAATTGTTGGCGGAACAGGGAATCCTCAATACGAGCCGGCGCAAACCGGAATACGAATATTATGTCAGTGATGGTGTAGATAAATTCATCACTTTTGCAGACAGTGTACTGCCGTGTCATGTGACAGACACACAGGTGGTCGACATTGAGAGCTATTAGGATAAGATAGGATGGATGAGGATCGAGACCGGGGTATTTGTGAAATGATATAGATATTAGGATGCAAGGAGTAGAGGAATGACAAAGGATGTCTTAGTTACCATCTCGGGAACGCAGTTTGCGATGGGAGATGAGGCGGTGGAAGTTGTGACACCGGGAATCTATCATAAGAAGAATGGGAAGCATTATGTGCATTATGAAGTGCAATCCGAGGCAAATGGTCCGGTGACAAAGAACCGGGTGAAGTTTCATGACGGGCATTTTGAGATGACGAAAAAAGGGGAACAGAATGGGTTTCTGTCGTTTGATCTCGATCAGAAAACAGCGAATATATATGATACACCAGCGGGCCCATTGCATGTGGATGTGGCAACAAGTGTGTTGGATTGCAAGGAATCCGAAGAAGAGATATCTGTGGTTGTCCGGTATGCGTTAGAGATCAATTATCAATTCATATCCGAGTGTGAGGTGAAGTTCAAAGTGCAGGCAAGGGGAACGGAATGAAGAAGAAAAAGGGCAAAACACCGAAGTATTTTGAAAATCACAAATTCGAACATTTTCTTGGGATTGAAAGCACGGAGATTGTGTATAACAATCGGTACAATGATGATTATTTTCGGTATGAGCCTACCAGTTATAGTGGGCTCATTTGTGCATTTGATGCGTTAGACAATGTATTGACAAAATATGACCGGATGGTGGATTTTGGCTGCGGCAAGGGGCGTGTGCTGTTCTATGTCAATCAGCGGTTTCAGTGTGAAGTCTGTGGAATCGAGGTTGATGAGGAATTGTACGAGACTGCATTAGATAACCGGGCATATTATAATACGCAGTTCCGGGATACGAGTGATCATATTGAGATCCTGCTTGGCAAGGCGGAAGAGTATGAGGTGCACCCAGAAGATACCGTATTTTATTTCTTTAATCCGTTTGAGATCAATATTTTTGAACAGGTGATCGCACATATTATGGATAGTGTCAAAGAACATCCGAGACGGGTGTTTGTGATGATGTATTATCCAAAGAAGGAATATCTTGATCATATGAAGCATAAAGATTTCAAACTTTATACGATCGCAAAACTTCCAACGTATGAGATGGATTGGGACGAAAAGGTAGTGATCTTTGAATATGGTGCCCCACCCGCTAAATGTTGAGGATAGTACGGTAAGGGAACACAAGATGTCTTGTTGTGTGAAATGCAGAATAATGATACAATGAACGCATAAGCATGAACGCAATTTTCTGCAGAAGACAAAGACTGCTCGCAGGCTGTTGTCTTCTGAGAAAATTATGTGAGTGCAACGAACATCGAGAATCCGGAGGATTCGAGATGAACGTTCATGCGAAGAAACGTGAGTGCAACGAACATCGAGAATCCGGAGGATTCGAGACATCGAGAATCCGGAGGATTCGAGATGAACGTTCATGCGAAGAAACGTGAGTGCAACGAACATCGAGAATCCAGAGGATTCGAGATGGCGTTCGCTCGGAAGAGAATTCGCGAAGAATATTGACAGATGGCGTTCGCGCAGGTGTATAGATATAGAAAGTGGTAGAGAAAATGAATGATAAGAATCCATTGAAGAAGGAGATAGAGAAATATTTAAAGGTTCCATTTTATATGGCAGTATTATTAGTCGTTATGAATGGCGTTGTGTATGGTGTTGACACTACCAGCGGTGTGGTTGTAACGGTCTTTATACTGGCTTATTTTGGCGTGGTTATGTATCTGTATTTCCGGAAACGCCCGAATATTATGTCCGATCTGGTGGCATTCAGTTTTGCACATGGTTCGGTACAGAGTAAGCTGATCAAGGAGCTGGCAATTCCATATACGTTAGTGGATTCGAATGGCCGGGTGCTGTGGAGTAACAAGGCATTTTATGATATTGTAAAAAGTGATAAGCAGCATATGCGTAAGCATATCCAGCATATCTTTACCGATATTACGTTAGAATTGTTGCAGATGGAGCCGGAGGATCAGAACCAGAGGGTTGTTCATATCTTTCAAAATGATAAGAATTACCGGGTGGAGATCCGGCGTGTGGATGTGCAGAGCGTGCTATCAACAAATCTGGCAGAAGATGCACATGAGGATGATATCCTGTTTGCAATCTACCTGTATGATGAGACGCAGTTGGTAGAGGCATTAGATGAGAAAGAAAAGATCAAGTTAGTAGCCGGACATATCTATATTGATAATTACGAAGAGGCAATGGAGTCAACGGAAGAAGTGCGCCGGGCATTGCTTGTTGCATTGATCGACCGGAAGATTACCAAATATATGCAGACGGCGAAGGCGATCATTACGAAGTTAGAGAAGGACAAGTATCTGTTTGTCTGTCAGCAACAGCATTTAGAACAGTTGCAGCAGGGAAAGTTTTCGCTGTTAGATGAGGTTAGAAGTATTAATATCGGTAATGAAACGCCGGTTACATTAAGTATTGCAGTCGGAATCGATCCAGATGATGATAATTATACAACAGCGTATGAGTATTCGCATATGGCAATGGATATGGCACTTGGGCGTGGTGGAGATCAGGCAGTCATAAAGAAAGGTGACAAGATCATTTATTACGGAGGTAAGACACAGTCGGCAGAGAAGAATACCCGTGTAAAGGCGAGAGTGAAAGCACATGCCCTGAAGGAAATGCTGATCACGAAAGACCGCGTTATCATTATGGGACATAAGAAACCGGATATTGACTGCTTAGGTTCTGCACTTGGTATCTACCGGTTGGCGTGCATGATGGATAAGAAAGCACATATTGTTATTAATGAAGTGACAAGTTCCATTCGTCCGGCGATGAATAACTTTATTGGAAGTAACGTATACCCGGAGGATATGTTCTTTAATAGTGAGCAGGCATTAGAGGCAGTCGATGGGAATACGGTTGTGATCGTTGTAGATGTCAACCGGCCGCATTTAACAGAGTGTGAGGAATTGTTGGCGCATACGAGAAATATTGTTGTGATCGATCACCACAGACAAAGCGGCGAGGTTATTGACCATGCAACGCTTTCCTATATTGAACCATATGCATCTTCTGCGTGTGAGATGGTGGCAGAGATCTTACAGTACAGTATGGATAAGCCGAAACTACGTCCGGCAGAGGCAGATGCAATGTATGCTGGAATCCTGGTTGATACAGATAATTTTGTAACGAAGACGGGTGTCCGTACATTTGAGGCAGCGTCATTCTTACGTAAGTCGGGTGCGGATATGACGCGTGTGCGTAAGGCATACCGGACAGATATTGACAGTTACAAGCAATTGGCAAAGGGTGTGGAAGATGCGGAATTATTTTTAGACAATTTCGCAATCTCCGATGTGCCGACCGAAGGAGTGGACAGCCCGACCGTATTAGCCGCTAAGGTTGCCAATGATTTGTTGGATATAGATAATGTCAGGGCATCGTTTGTATTGTCAAAGATTGATAATGTGGTATATATCAGTGCCAGAAGTATTGATGACGTGAATGTACAGGTGATCATGGAGCAGTTTGGTGGTGGCGGTCACGGAACAGTAGCAGGTGCCCAGATTGAGAATGCAAGTATCGAAGACGTTAAGCAACAGATCCGGGATCTTGTACGTAAGATGCGGGATGATGGAGATTTCTAGATTCTTTTGTAAGAAGAACATGGAATGAATAGAAAGAGATAGAGCAGAAAGGTGGATACGAATATGCAGGTAATTTTGTTAGAAGATGTGAAAAATGTAGGTAAGAAGGGCGATGTGGTCAAAGTCAATGACGGCTATGGCCGTAATGTGTTGATCAAGAAAGGGCAGGCACTTGAGGCAACCGGCAAGAATCTGAATGATCTGAAGCTTAAGAAAGCCAATGACGACAAGTTGGCAGCGGAACATCTGGCAGCGGCACAGGCACTTGGTAAACAGATCGAATCCGAGGAAATTACAGTTGCGATCAAGGTCGGTGAAGGTGGCAAGAGTTTTGGCTCCGTGTCTTCAAAAGAGATCGCAGAAGAGGTAAAGGCACAGCTTGGTCATGATGTCGATAAGAAGAAAGTGCAGTTGAAAGATGCGATCAAGGCGGTGGGTACACATGAGGTTAAGATCAAGCTTCATCCACAGGTGACAACCACCTTAACAGTGAAAGTAGTAGGAAAGTAATATTGTGGACGTAAGATGCAGATAGATGCACCGTCGATAAATGCAGATATGGGATAGATAAGATGGATGAGGCAGTAATTAAGAAGAAACAACCGAATAGTATGGAAGCAGAGCAGTCTGTGATCGGTTCAATGCTGATGGATCGGGATGCCATTGTAGAGGTTGCTGACATTTTAACTAAGGATGATTTTTATTATAGTCAGTTTGGGTTATTGTTTGAGGCAATGCTTTCTCTGTATAATGAAGGTAAACCAGTGGATCTGCTGACTGTCAGTGAGAAGTTAAAGGAGATGGGTGCACCGGACTCTGTCAGCAGCATGGAATATGTCGGCGATATTATCAATATGGTGCCAACATCAAGCCATGCCAAGCAGTATGCACAGATCGTGCAGGACAAAGCGGTGTTGCGGAAGATGATCCGGTTTACCGAGAAGACGACCGAGGCGTGTTACCTTGGACAAAATGATGTGGCAGATCTGTTAGAGGATTCCGAGAAAGAATTATTTGATATTGTGCAAAAACGGAATGGCGGGGATGAATTTGTTCCGATGCAGGACATCGTATTGAATGTATTGGATACGATCGAGGCAAGTGCAAAACGTGGCAGTAAGATCACTGGTGTACCGACGGGATTCATTGATCTGGATGAAAAGCTTACGGGTCTGCACGGCTCGGAACTGATTCTGATCGCAGCCAGACCCGCGATGGGTAAGACCGCATTTGCACTGAATATTGCACAGAATGCGGCAATGAAGGCAAATGTGCCGTGTGCAATCTTCAGCTTGGAGATGAGTAAGGAACAGCTGGCAACGCGTCTGATCGCAATGGATTCTATGGTAGATTCACAGGCGATCCGAACCGGACAGCTAGTGGATTCGGATTGGGATAAGCTGATCGATTCTACATACCGGGTCGGTTCGACACCGATGTTTATTGACGATACACCGGGTATTACAATTGCGGAGCTCCGTTCAAAATGTCGAAAATTAAAGCAGACACAAGATATCGGATTGATCATTATTGACTATCTACAGTTGATGAATGGTAGTGGACGGACGGAGTCCCGACAGCAGGAGATTTCCGAGATCAGTCGTTCTCTTAAGAAGTTGGCACGTGAGTTGAACGTTCCAGTAGTAGCGTTGTCGCAGCTTAACCGTGCGGTGGACAGCCGTGAGGATCATAAGCCGGTGATGTCGGATTTGCGTGAATCAGGAGCGATTGAGCAGGATGCGGACGTTATCATGTTCATTTATCGTGATGATTATTACAACAAAGAATCCACAAAGCCGGGTATTGCGGACATCATTGTAGCAAAGCAAAGAAATGGTTCCACCGGACCGGTAGAGCTTGTCTGGATGGGAAAATATACCAAGTTTGGTAATAAGGAACGAAAAGGGCGGCCGGCATAGTCGCCCTTTTCTTATAGGAAAGTTCGCCCTATAAAGAAATAGGACTTTTCATGCAGTATGGAAATAGATGCAGGACGACAGATGGAGTGTAGAGGCATGAGCTTGATCAGTGAAAAAGAGATAAAAAGAGAATGTACCATTCCGGTTACTTTCAATCGGGGGAAGAATCTGTATGAAGAAGATTCGGTATTATCTTTGTTGATGAAGAAGGCTTCCAACGATGTAGTGCAGATGATCGGTCAGGTCGAAGGCAGTCGTGGCGATACAGTATATCATACAAGTGTAAAATTGGAGCGGAGTCAGGGAAGAAGGCAGATTGAGATTTGTGAGGGCTCATGCGATTGTAAGGCGTTTGTGCAATATAGTGGATTCTGTAAGCATTTAGTGGCAACCTTGTTAGAGACCAATTTCTGCGTGGATATGGAAGAAGTGGATGAGCTGTTGGATCACGGCGGGATTGGAGACAGTGTGGATCTTACGGAGGAAAATTATGAGGAAGGTGACCGGTATCTGAATCCATTGTTAGAGTCAGGTCTGGTGCAGAAGGGAATATCAATGCCGGTCGTCAATCAGACGGTATCGTCATCCGGACGGACATTTTCCCAGCCACCGGTCTGGTCGGAACAGCAAAGTTCCAAGTCACTATTAGAGGCAATGTCTGGAATTGCTTTAAAGGAACGGAACCGATTCTGTCAGGAGATTGCAGGCGGGGATGTAGACTTAGAGGTTACACTGCATATTGATATTGATGATGAGTTTTTGGAATTACGCATCGGAAGGAATCAGATGTATGTAGTAAAGGATGTGTATGAGTTATTAGACCACATCCGCAGGCAGGATAATGTCAGGTATGGACAGAAGTTAGAATTTGTTCATACCCAGTCGGCATTTACAAAAGAAGCACGGGATGTGGTGTCGTTGATGTTGTCCGCACCGCTTAAGAGACAGGATGACTATGTATCCTGGTATCGCCCTGCGGAGAATCGTTATTTTACACTGGACAGGCGTCTGCTAGAGGCCGTACTCCATCTGTATGCAGACCGGAAGATACTCGTATCCAGTTGCCTGCATTATGAAAAGATATTAACTGCAGTTAAAAATGGCAATCCCAAGTTACCCGTTATCATTAGTGGTATGCCGGGAGCAAAAGAGGTGGAGGTTGTCTTTCCAGAGATTCTGGTGTTAGAGGGAGTTCAGGACTTCGCAGTATGGTGGGATGACTGCATTTATCTGTGTAGTGAGGATTATTGCACTGATATGCAGGAGATTATCAAACTGATGGCGGTAAATTACCTGCAACAGGAGCGGAATAGTGGGGGCCGTTATGCACACCGTTTCCTCAAAGAAAATGTTCCTCTTACGTTATGTGAAAGGGATTATGCCAATTTCTGTAGTACCGTTCTTCCGGTCTTGGAAAAATGGACGGATGTCCGGGTAGAAGATATTGATTTTACAAAATACCAGATAGAAGAGGGACAGTTTGGTCTGTATCTTGATCTGACGAAGGAGAAAGATGTTACCTGTGAGGCGAAGGTGCAGTATGGGGATAAGGAACATAACCTCATCCGGATGGCGGGATTAAATGAGACATACCGAGATGTCCGGACAGAGTATGAATTGCGGTCTTTGGTAGAACACTATTTTCCGGAAAAGACACCGGATCAGAAGTATTATCTGCTGCGGCAGGATGATGACCGGTTGGCAGAATTGATCGAGACCGGAGTGGATCAGTTTCGGAATTACGCACAGGTATATGTGTCGGAAGCGTTTAAACAGATTAAGATATCAACTGCGGTTAATATTACAACCGGACTGTCGATCCAGGGGAATCTGTTAAATGTAACGTGGGATATTCACGGCATGCCGTTAGATGAGTTGTCTTCCATATTGGCAGCGTATCATAGAAGAAAGAAATATTACCGTCTGCGGAATGGTGAGCTGTTGAATCTGGCCGCCAGTGGAATTGATACATTGGCGGACATGGAGGAGGATCTGCATTTAACGAAAGCACAGCTTCGGGCGGGTATGGCAGAGGTGCCAATGTACCGGGCGTTATATCTTAATGCACTGATGAAGGAAAATGCAGATCATATCCGGGTGACAAGAGATGAGATGTTTACCCAGTGGATCAATTATGTAGAGAATTTGAAACAGAAAGAGTATCCGGTGCCGGAGGAAATCAGGGGAACGCTTCGGCAGTACCAGATAGATGGATTCCGGTGGGCGTGTGCACTGTCGGAGATGGGATTTGGAGGAATCCTTGCCGATGACATGGGACTTGGTAAGACTTTGCAGATGATCACATATCTTAGTACAAGAAAAGGTATGGTGCATCTGGTAGTCTGTCCGGCATCACTTGTGTATAACTGGGAGACGGAGTTTGAACAGTTTGCGCCGAAGATGCGGGTGGCCACAATTGCAGGAACTGCATTGGAGCGACATAAGTTGCTAGAGGAATGGCAGTATTATGATGTGCTGATCACATCGTATGATCTGCTAAAGAGAGATATTGATCTGTTTGTTGGCAAATCATTTGGCTGCCAGATCATTGATGAGGCACAATATATCAAGAATCCGACAACACAGGCGGCGAAGGCGGTAAAGGCGATCAACAGCCGCAACCGGTTTGCCCTGACCGGAACCCCGATCGAGAACCGGTTAAGTGAGTTGTGGAGCATCTTTGAATATCTGATGCCGGGATATTTGTATCGGTATAAATATTTCAAGGAGACATTTGAACAGAACATATTGGAGCAGACAGAACAGGCAGGGGCAGCAACCGAGCGGCTGCATCAGATGATCGCACCATTTCTTCTGCGGCGGTTGAAGAAAGATGTGTTGAAAGACTTGCCGGATAAAGTAGAAAAAGTGATCTATACCCGTTTTGGGAAAGAACAGGAACAGTTATATAAAGCGACTGAGAAACACATTGTGATCAATCTGAAGAAAAATGGAGCCAATACGAAACCAACCGATAAGATTCAGATCTTAGCAGAATTGACCAGACTTCGACAGATCTGTTGTGATCCGGGACTGCTCTATGAAGATTACCGCTCAGATTCTGCCAAATTGACAACGTGTATGGAGGTCATTGAAAATGCGATCGAGGGTGGACATCGTATCCTGTTGTTTTCCCAGTTTACTACAATGTTAGACCGGATCGCAGAGGAGCTTGGTAAGCGGGAGATTACCTATTTCATGCTGACAGGGGCAACTTCGAAACCAAAGAGGAGAGATCTGGTTGAACGGTTTCAGCAGGGAGAGGCACAGATATTCCTGATCTCGTTAAAGGCAGGAGGAACCGGACTTAACCTGACAGCAGCGGACATGGTGATTCATTATGATCCGTGGTGGAATATTGCAGCACAGAATCAGGCAACTGACCGTACCCATCGTATTGGTCAGGAAAACCGGGTTACGGTATTCAAATTGATCGCAAAAGATACGATCGAGGAGCGGATTCTGAAATTGCAGGAGAGCAAGAAAGATCTTGCGGATAAGATATTGTCTGCGGAGGGTGTGTCGCTGGCAACATTGACACAGGAAGAGATTGCACAGTTATTCAGTATGTAAGAGCGCATGTAGGAGAATACGGAAACACAGGCTGTAAAATGAATTATATACGGATAGAAGCAGGATAAGAGTATGTTTAATAAAAGAAAATGGAGCGTAGGGTATGGATCAGTTAGATTATGATATCTTAGATTGTTTGAAAGAAAATGGAAGAGAAAAGGCATCGGTGATCAGTGAGAAAGTGAATCTGTCTGTGTCTGCTGTGACGGAGCGGATCAGGAAATTGGAGCAGCAGGGAGTGATCCGCGGTTATACAGCGCTGACAGATAAGAAACAGCTTGGCATGGGAATGATCGCGATCATGGAGATCAGTTTAGAGCATCCAAAGTTTTATGATGGTTTCACAAAGCTGGTTGCAGAGACGGAAGAGATTGCGTCTTGCTATTATCTGACCGGAGATTTTGATTTTGTGTTGAAGATCTATGCTTCGGATTCAGAGCACTTAGAGGAAATCCATCGTAAGATCAAGAGCATTAAGGGAGTAGGCAATACAAGAACACATATCACACTTAAGACCGTGAAGGAGGAACGCTAGATTTCTTAATTATATTAAGCAGAGTTGAAATGTATGTGCGCTGGATGCAATGATGCACTTTATTTTAGTATGTAAATATTTCTGAATAATAAAAAGTTTTGTTCGCGTTTGCGAAAATATTTTTGACGGTGGACGTGAATGGAGAAATATTTGCGGAAAATAATAGAATCTCTTTACATTTATTCGGCACAGGTCTATAATTCAAGAAAATTAATAAAGAACCATTCGACAAAGAAGTCATAAGGCTTCCTCTGTCGGATGGTTTTTTGTTTTGTAGGAAACTGTATTTATGAACCGTTTAGGCGCACGACTAAGTGACTGGTTGGTTTTGAGAAAAGGAGGACAAAAATATGGAGAACTTAGGATATTACAATGGAGAATATGATCTGATCGAAAACATGAAGATTCCGATGAATGACCGGGTAAGTTATTTTGGAGATGGTGTGTATGATGCAACATACAGCCATAATCATATCATTTATGCGTTAGATGAGCATTTAGACCGGTTCTTTAACAGTGCCGGGTTATTGCAGATGGAGATTCCTTACACGAAAGCGGAATTGGGAGAGCTGTTGCAGGAGATGGTAAAAAAGGTTGATAGTGGTGACCAGTTCGTATACTGGCAGCTCACAAGAGGTACGGCACCGAGAAAACATGCATTTCCTAAGGAGGGCGGGACGAATCTATGGATTACATTAACCCCATGTCCGGTAGCGGATACGTATAAGAAGATCAAGCTGATCACATGCGAGGATACCCGTTTCTTACACTGTAACATTAAGACGCTGAATCTGCTTCCAAGTGTTATGGCAGCGCAGAAGACGGAAGAGGCAGGATGCGATGAAGCAGTATTCCACAGGGGAGATATTGTAACCGAGTGTGCACATAGTAATGTACATATTATCAAGGATGGTATTTTCAAGACCCATCCGACCGATCATTATATTCTGTCGGGTATTGCAAGAGCACACCTCATTAAGACCTGTAAGGCACTTGGTATTCCGGTAGATGAGACACCATTTACGGTAGCAGAACTGATGGATGCGGATGAAGTCATCGTATCTTCTTCCGGTTCCTTCTGCTTAGCAGCAACCGAAGTAGACGGTGTACCGGTTGGAGGAAAGGCACCGGAGCTTCTCAAAACGATTCAGGATGCACTGGTGGCTGATTTCGCAGCAAAGACGGCGTAAGTCTCCGGACGTGCGAAACATTCAGGTCATGAGATCGGTTGGTTGGGATATAACATATCATAGCAGGCACGCTCTCGCTACTCATCACTCGCAGCGGATACTAAGAATG
>CACWQE010000084.1 GCA_902762905.1 uncultured Lachnospiraceae bacterium
GGAGCAATTAAGTGCGAACGGCCCCGGCTTGGAACCAATTTTTCTAGGCCGTTGCGTCCGTTTGGCACATACGTCCGTCACTTACGCTGTGCAAGGGTGTGAATATTCTGAAAAAATTTGAAGTTTTACTTTCTTTTTTACACTATTTCCGTTAAAATATAGGGTAGGTGTTTTTTACAATAAAGAAGGAGTGAATAGGATGATATCAAATCAGATTTTACAAGATACCATTGAGGGAATCAAAGCCATTACAAGAATCGATCTGTGTGTCATGGATACCGAAGGCAAGGCATTAGCGTCTACGCTTCGTGATACTGATGAATATGAGAAGTCAGTTCTTGCATTTGTGGATTCTCCGGCAGAAAGCCAGATGTTACAGGGTTACCAGTTTTTCAAGGTATTTGACGATAACCAGTTAGAGTATGTCATTATTGCAAAAGGGGAAGCAGATGACGTATACATGATTGGTAAGATTGCAGCATTTCAGGTGCAGAACCTGTTAGTTGCGTATAAGGAACGATTCGATAAAGATAACTTTATCAAGAATCTGTTGTTGGATAACTTATTGTTAGTAGATATCTATAACCGGGCTAAGAAGTTACACATTGATACCGATGTGAGAAGAATTGTATTCATTATTGAGACGAAGAATGAGAAGGACAACAATGCATTAGAGACAGTCCGGAACATTTTCTCAAGTAAGGCAAAAGACTTCGTAACGGCGGTCGATGAGAAGAATATTATCTTGGTTAAAGAAGTGAAGCAGAATGAGACATACGAGGATATGAACAAGACAGCGAAGGTGATCGTGGATATGCTCAACACAGAGGCAATGTCTTCTGTACATGTTGCATTTGGTACGATTGTCAATGAGATCAAGGAAGTATCCCGTTCTTACAAAGAAGCGAAGATGGCATTGGATGTAGGTAAGATCTTCTATGGCAACCGCAACATTATTGCGTACAGCAATCTTGGTATTGGTCGTCTGATCTATCAGCTGCCGATTCCTCTTTGCAAAATGTTCATTAAGGAGATTTTCGAGAATCGTTCACCGGATGATTTCGATGAGGAGACACTTACTACAATCAACAAGTTCTTTGAGAACAGCTTGAATGTATCTGAGACATCCAGACAGTTATATATTCACCGTAATACATTAGTATATCGTCTGGATAAGCTACAGAAGAGTACCGGTTTAGATCTTCGTGTATTTGAGGATGCGATCACATTTAAGATTGCTTTGATGGTAGTGAAGTACATGAAGTATATGGAGTCATTAGAGTACTAATATTAAGGGATAGCAGGCAGTTGTACATTTTGGTGGAAGAAGTCATTCAGGTGAATTGTATTACAATTGTCTGACAAGATATCATACAGAAGGGAGCACCGTTATGATAGTGCTTGATCATGTGACTATGCAGTATCCAACCGGAACGAAAGCGTTGGATGATGTTACGTTTCATATCAATAAAGGGGAATTTGTATTCATCGTTGGAAGCAGTGGTTCCGGTAAGACGACTTTGATCAAATTACTGCTTAAGGAGATGAATCCAACATCAGGAGATATTTCTGTTGAGGGAAAACCGTACAGTAAGATGAAAAGAAAGGAGATTCCGATGCTACGACGCAAGATTGGTGTCGTATTTCAGAATTTCCGGCTGTTAAAGGATCGTACCGTATTTGAAAATGTTGCCTTTGCGCAGCAAGTAGTGGAGAAGTCCATGCGGGAGATTCGAAGAGAAGTTCCGGCAATGCTTACCATGGTAGGTTTAGCAGAACGATATAAGCAGTATCCAAAGGAGTTGTCTGGTGGTGAACAGCAGAGGGTGGCATTGGCAAGAGCCATTGTGAACCGCCCGGATATCATTTTGGCAGATGAGCCAACGGGTAATCTGGATCCGAAGAACTCCATGGAGATCATGCGTCTGTTAGAAGATATCAATAAGCGCGGAACAACGGTTGTGGTTGTAACCCATAACAAAGAAATCGTCAATCTTATGCAGAAGCGGGTTATTACGCTTAAGAAGGGTAAGATTATCAGCGACGAGGAAAAGGGTGGTTATCGGGATGAAGATTAATACATTAGGATATAGTATCAAACAAGGTCTTAAGAACATCCGGCGGAATCTTCTCTTTTCGTTAGCTTCCGTGGGAACGATCGTGGCCTGTCTGTTCTTATTTGGAATTTTTTACTCCATTGTGTTGAATATGGAAAATGAGATTCAGTCCGTAGAAGATTCGCTTACCATCTCTGTATTCTTTGCAGAAGGTACCGATGAGAACCGGATCGCACAGATTGGGGATGAACTGAAGGCAATCAAGAATATTGATACGCTCAATTATATATCGGCAGATAAAGCGTGGAGCAGTTATGTAGAGGATGTATATGATGGCAATGAAGATTATGTACATTCTGTATTTGGGGATGATAATCCATTAGTGAATTCCTCTTCGTATGAGGTAACACTTAAGAATATTGCAAAGCAGGAAGAGACGGTTTCACAGATTGAGAAGATTGACAATGTGCGCCGGGTGAATAGTAGTGACGGGACAGCGAGAAGTTTGAATTCTTTGAACCGTTTAGTCGGATACGCTTCGATGGGTGTCATTTTGATTCTGCTGCTTGTATCTTTGTTCCTGATCAGTAATACGATCACCATTGGTATTTCGGTTCGTAAGGAAGAGATTGCAATTATGAAATTGATCGGAGCGAAGGATATATTTGTCCGTGCCCCGTTTTTGGTAGAAGGTGTGATCATTGGACTGGTTGGTTCTCTGATTCCGCTTGGAATCATTTACTTTATGTATAATTCCGTGATTCAATATCTGACGGAACATTTTACGATTGTAGCAAATATGATGCATTTTGTACCGGTTGGGCAGGTATTTAAGGGAATGGCACCGATTGCATTGTTAATGGGTGTTGGAATTGGTTTCTTTGGAAGTCTGATTACGACACACAAGCATTTGAGAGTGTGAGCAGGGAGGTAAGGTTGTGTATAATAAAAGACACAGAAGATATCTGAGCGGTATACTTGCATTGACATTAGCGGTCGGTCTGATCACTCCGAATGGAGCAGTCAGTATGGCAACCGGAACCGATAGCACCGAGGCTAGTACGACCGAGGCTGCTACGACAGAAAAGTCGGCATCTGACAAGACCGAGGCAGTTGCAACAGAGAGTAATGGAACGGCCGACGCATCCATAGATAAAGCAAAAACGGATGCCGCAGAGTATTCGAAGAAACGTAAGAAGGCATTGCAGATCCTGGATAATCTGAAGGAAGCCAAAGATAATCTTGAGAATTATGTCATACAATTAGATAAGTCGCTGAATGAATTACAGATTGAGATCAGTCATTTAGAGGAGAATCAGAAAGAATTAGAGGCAACGATCAAAGATACAAAGGCGAATCTCAAAGAAGCAGAAGCAGCACAGGAACAGCAATATAACGAGATGAAGCAGCGGATTCAGATGGTATACGAATCCGGGAATAAACGTTATCTGGATGTGTTGTTAACAGCAAGCTCTATGACAGATATGATGAATAAGACGGAATATGTGTCACAAGTGTCTTTGTATGATTATAATATCCTGAAAGAGCTGAAGGCTGCCAGAGAACAGGTTGCCAACATCAAGATGAAGTTAGAGAAAGATCTGAAGAGTAACGAGGCACTGCAAAAGGAAGTCAGTGAGCAGAAAGAGACGATGGAAGTCTTAGTGGACGAGAAGAAGTCTCAGATTGAGCAGTATGATGTATCGATTGCAGATCAGCAGGCAGAGGTTCAGAAGTATACACAGGCACAGCAGGAAGCAGAGAATATTATCGCAGCTGCAGAAGCAGCGGCTGCATCCAATAATGCGGGAGACGGAAGTACGAATACGGTATATACAGGTGGTGTATTTACCTGGCCGGTACCGGGTTATAATCAGATCACGTCTTATTTTGGATCGAGAACGTCACCGGTTGCCGGGGCAAGTTCGAACCACAGAGGAATTGATATTGCATGTGACACAGGCGCAGCGGTAGTTGCAGCTGCATCGGGAACTGTAATTGTGGCCGCATACAACTATGCAGAAGGTAATTATGTCTGTATCGATCATGGCGGCGGAGTAGTCACCGTCTACATGCATAATTCTTCTTTGGCAGTTTCTGTCGGTGAGACGGTATCTGCCGGACAGACGATTGCTTATGCCGGATCGACGGGTGTATCAACCGGTCCACATTGCCATTTTGGTGTACGTGTGAACGGAGGATATGTAGATCCGCTTGGATATTTACAGTAGATATAACGTATAAATGGGGGTTCTGAAATAGTTAATTATTCCAGAACCCCGTTGCATGAACACGAAATATTAACATTTATCAGATACAATCAACTTGTTGATTGAACATATGTAATTCTATGAAGAAAAGGAAAGCAGCTACTTTCCTGCTTTGTAACAAAATGAAAGAAGGATATCATGAAGAAGAGATGGATGAAAAAAGCAGCCGCTAGTGCGTTAATGGCTGTGATGACAGTAAGCCTGATTGGCTGTGGCAGCGTGAAGATGACAACGAAAGGTACAGAGGACAGTACCCGTGACACTACGGTTAAGATGTTAAGTAGTAGTGATGTTGTTGGTAAAGAGACCAATGAGAAGTTAGAGACCATTCAGGGAATTCTCGACAAGAACTTCTATTTTGAAGAGGATGAGCAGGCAAAACAGGATGGTATTATTAAGGGATATATGGAAGGTCTGGATGATCCGTATTCGGTCTATTATACCGCTGAGGAATATGCAAGCTTTATGGAAGATACCGAAGGCGAGTACGTTGGTGTTGGTGTGCAGGTATCGCAGGCCGCAGATACGAAGACCATTACGGTAACAAAGGTATTTGATGGTCCCGCAAAAGATGCCGGCATCGAGGAAGAAGATATTATTACAAAAGTAAATGGCGAGGATATCAGCGATCAGGATTTGGATACTGTAGTGGATAAGATTCGTGGTGAAGAAGGAACGGATGTTACAATCACTATTTATCGGGCAACGGATGCAAAGGATCATGAATATACAATGCCTCGTAAGAAGGTAGAGAATCCAACGGTAGAATATAAGATGTTAGACAACAATATCGGTTATGTAGAGGTGTCAAGTTTCTATGAAGTAACTGCCGATCAGTATATCGCAGCTGTCAAGGATTTGGAGAGCCAGGGCATGGAAGGACTGATCGTGGATCTTCGTAATAACGGAGGAGGTTTGCTGGATATCGCCGTAGAGATGCTTGACTACATGCTTCCAGAGGGCAAGATCGTATACACGAAGGACAAAGACGGCAATATTATTGATGAATACAATTCCACAGATGATGAACAGTTTACAAAACCACTTGCCGTATTGGTCAATGGCTATAGTGCTTCTGCTTCTGAGATCTTTGCCGGAGCAATCAAGGATTATGGCATTGGTACATTAGTGGGAACGAATACATTTGGTAAGGGTATTGTACAGAGAATGTTCCCGTTAGATGATGGTTCTGCTATTAAGGTTACGATCGCGAAGTATTTCACACCGAAGGGAAATGATATCCACAAGGTAGGAATCAAACCGGACGTAGAAGTGGAATTGGATTCGGATGCTTACCGGGAGTCAAAGGGTGAGAAGGATAACCAGTTACAGGCTGCTATTGACAATATCCTAGAGAAGCTCGGCAAGAAGACAGCAGATTCTACGGAGGATAGTTCGACAGAGGATACAGCAGATTCGAAGGATGAAAAAGCGGATTCCAATGATGATTCAACAGAGAGTAGTACAACGGAAACCGGTACATCAGAGAATTAAGCAACGTGGACGGTACAATTGTTTATGTTTGCATTTCTTGAATATAAAATAGTGAGCAAAGAGTGAAGCATTTTGCTAACTATAAATAGGTGAGTTGTATTTCTAATAGAATAGATGAGATCATGATCCCAGGCAATGTTTGAAAGGGAAACATTGCCTGGGATTTTTTCGTTGTTGATGCGTGAAAAGGATTGTAGTTTTTATGAAAATGGGGTAGAATGAAATTTATGAAAGATTGCCGGTTCCTATTATAGTCATAGAGAGCAGGCTGATCGAAAAACAGACAGAAGAAGGAGGCAGGAAATTGAACAAAGAATTAGTCATTGTTCTTGACTTCGGCGGACAGTACAATCAGTTAGTTGCACGTCGTGTCAGAGAATGTAATGTGTATTGTGAGATCTATTCTTACAAGACAGATATCAGCAAGATCAAGGAAATGAACCCGAAAGGAATCATTTTGACAGGTGGACCAAACAGTTGTTATGAGGAAGGTGCTCCAACGTATTCAAAGGAATTGTTTGAATTAGGCATTCCGGTACTTGGTCTTTGCTATGGTGCCCAGTTGATGCAGCATGTATTAGGCGGTAAGGTAGAAAAGGCACCGGTTCGTGAGTATGGTAAGACGGATGTGCATGTGAATACATCATCTGCATTATTTACCAATGTCAGTGAGGATACAGTTTGCTGGATGAGCCATTTTGATTATATCTCAAAAGTGGCACCGGGATTTGATATTTGTGCAACAACAGCCGATTGTCCGGTTGCAGCAGCAGAGAATCCAGAGAAGAAGTTGTATGCGATTCAGTTCCACCCGGAAGTGTTGCATACAGTAGAAGGTACGAAGATGCTTTCCAACTTTGTATATAACGTGTGCCATTGTTCCGGCGACTGGAAGATGGACGCTTTTGTGGAGAATCAGATTAAGGCAATCCGTGAGAAAGTCGGTGACGGCAAAGTGTTGTTGGCCCTTTCCGGTGGCGTGGATTCTTCTGTATTGGCAGGTCTGTTATCCCGTGCAATTGGCAAGCAGCTTACCTGCGTATTTGTAGATCATGGTCTTCTTCGTAAAAATGAGGGCGATGAGGTAGAGAATGTATTTGGCAAGAGCGGTACATTTGATCTTAACTTTGTTCGTGTAAATGCACAGGAGCGTTATTATAAGAAACTTGCCGGCGTGACAGAACCGGAGAGTAAGCGTAAGATCATCGGTGAGGAATTTATTCGTGTATTTGAGGAAGAGGCAAAGAAGATCGGTGCGGTTGATTTCTTGGCACAGGGCACCATTTATCCAGACGTGGTAGAGAGTGGTCTTGGTGGAGAATCGGCTGTGATCAAGTCTCACCATAATGTAGGAGGTCTTCCTGATTATGTAGATTTCAAAGAGATCATTGAGCCACTACGTGACCTGTTCAAAGATGAGGTTCGCAAGGTTGGTTTGGAATTAGGACTTCCAGAATATCTGGTATATCGTCAGCCATTCCCGGGTCCGGGACTTGGTATCCGTATCATTGGTGACGTTACGGCAGATAAGGTACGAATTGTACAGGATGCAGATTTCATTTACCGTGAGGAAGTGGATAAAGCAACGAAGGAATATAAGAAGGAGAATGGAAAAGATGCACCATGGATGCCGAATCAGTATTTTGCGGCATTGACTAATATGCGTTCCGTTGGTGTCATGGGTGATGAGAGAACCTATGATTATGCGGTTGCATTGAGAGCGGTGAAGACGATTGATTTCATGACCGCAGAAAGTGCAGAGATTCCATTTGCAGTGTTGCAGACGGTTATGACCCGGATTATTAATGAGGTGAAGGGAGTCAATCGAGTATTCTATGATCTAACGAGTAAGCCGCCGGGAACGATAGAGTTTGAGTGATGTAAAAATAGCGGGAAGCCTTATAAATCAAGACTTCCCGTTTTGCGTGCTTGCAAAATGCTTGCAGTTTTAAATATCTTAATTATTTTTTTGCAGTAAAATGTATTATACAGTTATTAACAGAAATATTATTTTTCTTTCGTATCTTTGTTCATATTACTTAATGCAAAATTGCAACATTGAACAACAAGCTCATTGACTGATATATTTTCATTTTGTGCTACTTCAGATAACTGATCATTTAGTTCGCGAGTTATTCGAAAGGTTTTGTTAATATATTCTTGTTTTCTTATCTTAAATTCCATAAAATCACCTCGCTATTATTTTATATAAGGAAGTAGGTGATATATACACTCTGAATATACACATGCTCAAATATGTGAAATTGTTGCGATTGGTGAACAAAAGTGATACAATAAAATGAAGAAATAGTAGGTAATTGCGAAACTCGTTAAGCTCGTTCGTAATCTTGAATCCAGACAAAGAAAAACTCGCACAGAGCACGAATTTTAAGATGAAAAGTGGATAATTTCCAGTTTTAGGCGCACTTTAATAAGCCATAAGGATTATGAAGTTGGTAATTCCTATGCTATGAGAGGTTTAAAACTCCGAATGTATTCATGATGTTTGCTCTTATCAGCGAGAACAACCGTAATGAGCTGTGTGATACCGGCAAGAATCAGGTCAGCATGTAATGTTTTTTCATTTTGGGTGCGACGTCCTGCAAGATAAAGATTGTCTTTGATGTGCTTAATGTCTCTTTCAACTGCGGTTCTGATTTTATAGGTATCATTCCATTCGTCAGTTCCATGCAGAACACCCGGATAGGATCTAAGGTCTTTTTCAGGATAGATATAGACTATACGTCCGTATTTTGAATTGGTGCAGGGACTTTGGTAAAACCGCAGAATTCACGAAGTGGTTTGGAGTATGCGAAAAAAGTCAGTAAAAGCTGGTCGGTGGGAATGGAAAAAATACGCTGGATAATCAAAGCACACAAAAAAGCATGTAAAGGGTATTTACGGGTTCTGCCCGTTGCTGCATAGAAGTGATTTCGAAAAGAAATCGGAATAAATTCATCAATATCGATATGGGTTTCTAATAGAGAAAGAAACGCAGGTTTGTCATTTTCAAATTTTTCTTGGCAATCTGAAAAAATATCTGCAAAGAAAGCTGTTTATATGGTATCACAGTATCAGAATAACTCCTTTCTTGGATGTATGGTTAATGGTTTCTTGACAACTCTATTATACCATATCCGGTGAGGAGTAATTTGTTTTTTAGCAATAAAAAATGCTGTATTTATGCGGCTTACGGCGTTTCACAAACGCCTACGAAGAAATAGTATAAGGAGGAGTTAGATATGGAAAACTTAATTAAAAGAGTCGGTGTCGTGTTCTTATGTATTTGTATTATTCTAATAATTATGCCAATTGAGTCATATGCTGCGAGTAGTGATAAAGATGCACCAGAAATAAAATCATTAGAGATAAGCGCACATGATGCGGTGGTAGGAGATGTAATAACTGTAACAGCTGAAGTGGAAGATGCA
>CACWQE010000085.1 GCA_902762905.1 uncultured Lachnospiraceae bacterium
AGCAGCTATTCAACTTGTTATATAAAGAAAAACGGATATGAATTATAAGCATGTGTATCAATTACAAGTGCTCATCTTTAATTCATATCCGTTTTTTCTGTTTCAAGTGATGTATTACTCTATCTTGTTCCTTAATCAAGGTATCAATTTTAACCACAATTAAGGTTACGGAGCCTATTAACGCCGGACGGCTCCGGCTTGGAACCAATTTTTCTAGGCCGGAGCGTCCGTTTGGCACATCTGTCCGTCACTTACGCTGTGCAAGGGTGTTAGTTTAGGCGAGGTAGGTGTAGACAAGGATATAGTGGCAAAGACTACCCGCCATTACGAAACAATGAAACAGTTCATGATTTCCAAAGTTCTTCCAATTATGATGCTTGAAGAGAGGCAGTTTTAATGCGTAAATCACACCACCAACGGTGTATATAATACCGCCGATCAGGAGCCACAGGAAAGCTGCATGGCTTAAGTTCTTCATGATTGGTGAAAATGCAAAGACAACAAGCCAGCCCATACTAATGTATAGAGTAGAGGATAACCAGTGTGGACAGGTGATCCAGCAGATCTTAAATATGGTTCCCACGATTGCAACAGCCCATACTGTAGCAAGAAGTGGAATACCGATGGTCTTTGGCAGGACGATCATGCAGATTGGCGTGTAAGAACCCGCAATCAGTACAAAGATCATAGCATGATCGATCTTGCGTAGCACTTTGTTGACCGATTCGGAGATATCAAATGTATGGTATGTGGTGCTTGCTGCATATAAGCAGATCATGCTGAGAATAAATATAGTAAATGCTCCCAGATATGCATGATTTGCTCCAGCAGCAGCCTTTTTCAGGAGTGGTCCGGCACCGATAATGGCCGCTACCATACCGATGAAATGTGTGAGCGCACTGCCAGGATCCTTTACCTTAAATGAAGTTTTCTTGATTGCGGGGCTGTTTGATGGAAATGTTTTCGCTGATTTGCCCGCTTGTAATGATAATGTTGTCATAATAAACACATCCTTTCCTGATATGCCTTGCGGCAGGATAATAATGCCACTGTATATAAAACTCTATAACGTAGTAATGAATACTATGTCTTGCTACGTGGATATAATACTACACACCAATAGGATATGCAAGTGTTATTTTATTATTCGTATATGACAAAATATATTTTAATATATTAGAATAATACAAATTTTATTGTGGAAATGCATAAAAATGCAGATTGTATTTAGTGAAATGGTTGATTTTTGGCATAAGCTGTGGGATAATGAGAAGAAATATATAGTTCGTAAACTTATGAAAGGAGGGAATGTTATGGACAAGTATAAAGTATTAATTACGGGAAGAAATCAAGTGATCATGGATGATTTTTTCAAATATACGGCAGAGTATTTTGATACGATCAGTACGTCGATGCGATATGAAGATATAAACCGGCATTTGGATATGTGTAATCTGGATATTTTTGTCTATTGTGCGTCGTCGGAACCAAGAAATGAGATTCTTAAACTTGTCAGTCTGAAGCGCAAAATTACAAGACAGAATATAGTATTTGTGATCATTGGTTCGGAAGAAGATTGCGAGGATTTTCAGAAAATAGGTATCTATATGGTTGATCTGGCATTGACAAAGCCAATCAGTATTGATCAGATCCGGGAACGGATTTTTAAGTTTATGCATGAGAAGGAAGAGGAGGAAGAGGAAACAAAAGAAGAGAAGCAGCATTTAGAAGTTGTGCGCGTGGAGAATCGGCGGAAACATGTTTTGATCATTGACGATGATCCGACAATGCTCAAACTAATTAAGGAATATCTACACAATAACTATCAGGTGGCAACTGCAATCAGTGGGAAGATTGCATATAAGTTCTTGGAGATGAAGAAGACGGATCTCATTTTGTTAGACTATGAAATGCCAGTGGAAAATGGACCGCAGATATTGGAGAAGCTTAGAAAGAATAATCTGGTTAATGGTGTCCCGGTACTTTTTTTAACAGGAATTACAGATCGTGATAAGATCAAAAAAGCATTACAGATGAAACCACAAGGTTACTTGTTAAAGCCGATTGACAAAGAGAAATTATTAGGAACAATAGAGAAATATATTGGGGAATAGGAGGTATGCATGAACCTTCAGGTAACAGATTTGATTGATGTTTCCGTGCTTCAGAAGATTCAGGATTCGTTTTCTGCAATGACTGGAATGGCAGCACTTACAACAGATGCAGAGGGAAGACCGGTGACGGAGGGCTCCCATTTTACGGATTATTGTATGTGTTATACACGAAATAGTGAGATAGGGAACAGACGCTGCCAGGAGTGTGACCGTTATGGAGCAGAGCTTGCAATGAAGAAAGGGTGTGCGACAACATACGTATGTCACTCTGGACTGATTGATTTTGCAGCACCTATTGTGGCAGACGGGCAGGTGATAGGCTGTTTTATCGGTGGACAGGTGTTGACAGAACCACCGGAAAAGGAAAAGATCCGGGTTATAGCACAAGAGATAGGGGTGCCATTTGATCCTTATTGGGAGGCTATCTGTAAGGTGCCGGTTATGGCACAGGAGCGGATTCATGCGGCTGCAGATTTTTTATATACAGTGGCGGATATTCTGTCCGATATGGCATATAGCAAATATGAAGCATTGCTGGCAAGAGAAGAGATGGAGCAGGCTAGTAATATGAAATCGGATTTTCTTGCAAGTATGAGTCATGAGATCCGGACACCGATGAATGCGGTACTTGGTATGGTAGAGATGGCATTAAGGGAAGACCTGCCACCGGCAGCGAAGAATTATATTACACAGATTCGTTCTTCAAGCAAGATATTACTTAACATTATTAATGATATTCTGGATTTTTCCAAGATTGAGTCAGGCAAAATGGATATTATACCGGAAGAATATGAGATCCTGTCAATCTGTGAGGATGTGGCAAATATTGTCGAGACCAGATTGAAAGATAAGCGTGTGGAATTGTTGATGTCCATTCAGCCGGGAATTCCCAAAGTGTTATATGGGGATAGCGTCCGGGTGCGGCAGATTCTTATTAATCTTGCAAATAATGCGGTAAAATTTACACAAAAAGGTAAGATCGAGATCGTCGTAGAGTACGAGAAGATAGATGATACAAAGATACGACTGAAGATGAGAGTGGAAGATACGGGATGTGGAATGAAGGAGGAAGACCTTGGACGTATCTTTGATTCTTTTCAACAGGTGGATAGCAAGAGGAACCGGAATGCAGAGGGAACCGGGTTGGGACTTGCCATCTGCAAGAAGCTGTTAGATCTGATGGATGGCAGGATTATGGTGTCAAGTGAATATGAAAAAGGAAGTGTCTTTTCTGTGGAACTACCACAGAAAGTTACTGACTGGGAACCGTCTATCGAAGTACCAGATATGGAACAGGTAGTGGCAGTGGGGTATTTTCGTAACCGTCATCTGGCAAAACATTTCTTTCGCTCCGTGCGACAGTTGGGAGTGTTTTCCATTGCGATGATTGCACCCGACAGGGTTGCCTGGGGCTTGGAAGCATATCAACAGGAGATTGCAGGAAAAAGACTATTTTTGTTTACAGAAGAACAGGATGTGGATGAAGAATTTCGCCAGATTCCGGAGCAATTTCCAGACATGACGATCGTGGAACTGGTACCATTTTTTTCGAATAAGAAGACGGAGTCGGACAGATGGCGTATCATCCGCAAACCACTTTCGGAACAGGTGATTGCCATGGCATTAGCAGGGAAGGAAATGCGGTTGAATGAGGAAGGGGCAGAGACAGGAGAGATCGATTTTATTGCACCGGAAGCAAAAGTTCTGATCGTGGACGATAATGAGATCAATCTGACGGTAACGAAAGGATTGTTAGAACCGCTCCGTATGAAAATATATACAGTTACAAGTGGAATTGAAGCGCTGGATCTGATCGAACAGGAGAAGTTTGATCTTATATTCATGGATCATATGATGCCGGAGATGGATGGAATTGAGGCTACAAGAATTATCCGCCGGCTGCATCCGGATTATGCAGATGTCCCAATCATTGCATTGACGGCTAATGTGATGGATGGAATGAAAGAGACGTTTATAGCGGAAGGAATGAATGATTTCGTTGGAAAGCCAATTGAGGTCCGGATGCTCATTCAGAAAGTGAAGCAATGGCTTCCGAAAGAGAAGATCTTGAAATACCGGACGATTATTGGAAAGGAAGAAATCGCAAAAGAACCAGAAAAGATAGTGATCGGAGATCTGGATACGGATTCGGCGCGCAGGATGCTGGGGGACGACAAAGTATTTTATAGTGTACTGAAAGAATACTATAAGAATATTCCAAAGAAAATAAAATTGATCGCACAATATAAGCAGCAGAATAATCTGACAGCCTATACGATTGAAGTACATGCGTTGAAGAGTACTTCAAGACAGATTGGAGCTACTCGTCTGGCGAATCTTGCGGCTGAATTGGAAAGGGCGGGAAACGATGCAGATCTCGATACCATTCGGGAACAGACAGGAGAACTGCTTACTATGTATGAGGCATATCAGGAGGTGTTGCGTCCGTTTTGCGAGGAAAAGAAAAAGGCAACGCCGAAAGTATCGGTGGATTCAGAAAAATTAAGATCGTTATTTGAGAAGATGGAAGAGGCAATTGATAATCTGGATATTGATGAAATGGAGAAAGTCGTACAGCAACTTCAGAGATATACATACGAAGCACAACAGCAGGAATTGTTTGAACAGTTGTGCGAGACAGTTGATAATATTGATGTAGATGGGGCAATGGAAATATTACAGAAATGGAATAAGCTTTTGTAGCATATAATAGGAAGGAGCAGAGTATGGATCGTACATATACAATTGGCGTGCTGTTTGCAGATAAAGCAGAGAGCGGATTGACACACGACTTTTTTGCCGCTATTTTGGAGAGCTTCAAACGAACCATAGAGGCTCGGGGATACCAGATGTGTTTCTTTAATACGAATCGGGATCATCCAGGACGAAAGACCTATCTAGAACAGGCGCAGGAACGAAAGTATGATGGAGTTTTGATTGCATGTATTGATTTTGAGGAGCCGGAAGTGGTGGAGTTGATGCACAGTGGAATTCCAACGGCAAATATTGACGAAGAAGTAGATGGTGTGATCTCCGTGAAGTCTGATAACATTGGAGGAATGAAGACATTGGTTGATTACCTGATCACAATGCGACACAAACGGATTGCATATATTACCGGTGAAGATTGTAATGTGACACGAACGAGATTGAAATCATTTATTGAAACATCTAGAAGTGCTGGCATTTCAATACCCGCAGAATATATTATGCAGGGTAAATTTCGGGATATTAATCAGGCGGCATATCTTACGGAGTCATTGATGCGGCTTCCGGAACCACCATCCTGTATCATTTATCCGGATGATTATGCCGCAATCGGCGGACTGAATATATTGCGGGCAAGAGGAATGGATATACCGGGAGATATTTCGATTGCCGGATATGATGGCATTGATATTATGTATCGGTACGAACCAAGAATTACGACGGTTGTGCAAAATAAGAAACGGCTTGGCATGGTGGCTGCGGAACGATTATTAGCCTGGGTGGAAGATCCGGATTATGAATTGGAGAATACGATCGTGATTGACACGGAATTACAAAAAGGACGAAGTGTAGCCAGAGCATTTTATTAAGGAATCCTGCCCTGGCGGTGGAATATTGGGTTGCGGGATTTTCAGAATATGGATATAATACAAAAGTGCTTGGGAGTATGAAGAATCCATATGCAGCAGATAATGATACATGATGTTGCATGGAAAATAGAAGAATTATGTAGGAAAAGGAGAACGATTATGGCAAAACAATCATGGAAACCGGGCAATATGTTATATCCGGTACCGGCGGTACTTGTAAGTTGTAGAGATAAAGAAGGAAATGATAATGTATTAACGATTGCATGGGCGGGAACAATCTGTTCTGACCCGGCAATGGTATCTATTTCTGTTCGAAAAGAAAGACACTCATATTCTATGATTAAGGAAAGTGGAGCGTTTGTGATCAATCTGACAACCAAAGATTTAGTAAAAGCAACGGACTATTGCGGCGTTCGCAGTGGCAAGGATGAGGACAAGTTTGCAACCGCGCATTTAACCAAGGGAGAGGCAGAGAAGATCAATGCACCAATCGTAATGGAAAGTCCGGTGAATATTGAATGCAAGGTAACACAGGTAATCGAACTTGGAAGCCATGATATGTTTTTAGCGGAAGTTGTAAATGTGCAGGTATCCGATGAGTTTATGGATGAGAAGGGTGCATTTCATATCAATGATGCAGACTTGTTAGCATATTCCCATGGACAGTATTATACGTTAGGGGAGCATTTAGGTTCCTTTGGTTACTCTGTCCGGAAAGCGAAGTAGAGAAAATGGGAGAGGCAACGCAACTGCGGCATGGTGTGT
This sequence comes from uncultured Lachnospiraceae bacterium, assembly GCA_902762905.1. GTDB lineage: Bacteria > Bacillota > Clostridia > Lachnospirales > Lachnospiraceae > CAG-590. The sequence goes on from CACWQE010000085.1 coordinate 6,458, forward strand.
TTCGTTGCGAATGGAATTGTAGACGGAAAAGAGGATATGTGTGAAGAAGTTTGATTTTAAGATCCGTATGCAGGTGGGATGGTTCAAAGCGGCAATGCTAGGGACTGTAATTGGATTGCTGATTGCACCGGCAGCGGGAAAAGTCATGAGCAAAGAAGAGAAAGCATTTTTGACAGATAATCCGGTTGTGAATGCGATCGGGAGTATAACATTTGGTCCGAAGATCAAAGTTATGATCAATGGCAACATTGTGGCATTGGCAAAAAGTGAAGAAGCAGGTCGGGAAGCATATAAGCAGGCAAGACTTGCTTATAATAAAGATGGTGTGAAGCCTGTTTTTGCAGATGTGACATATGAAGAAGTTGATTCTGAAAAAGATACAGATAAGATAAAGGGTCTGCATGCGCTTCGCAATGAAAAGCTTGAAGATGCCATTTTGCAAAGTTTGGATGAATATGCGGGCTCCGATAAGAAGCTGGCATATACAATGCGTGTAGACGATCATACGGTTACCGTAGAGCACATGGAAGATGTGATTAATATTCTGGAACAGGCACAGAATGTATATGATACGAATGACCAGTTCCAGGTCGGTTTAAAGCCGCCATCTTGTCGTAATGTAACGATGTATGAGGTTGATGTGGAGGACAAGAATACCGGAGTGGAAGCTTCGGAGGAAGAGACGACAGAGGATACGCAAGGTAATACATCGGAGAATGAAACCACAGAAGGGAATTCTGCTGAAGACGGTGAGAGTACGGATGGGGATACTACGGAGACCGGAGATACGGGTGCAGAGAATACGGAAGAGTCGACAACAGAAGTTCCATTAGGAAATGATGATATATCAGATGCGGAAAGTATTAGACCGATTGCCGAGAATACCCGTACCTATATGACGGGAGAGGACGCTACGACAGAAGAGGCAACGCAGGCACCGGCGGAAGGTGACGGACAGGAAGATGCCGCAGACAGCAGTGATTCGGAAGAAGGTTCTGGTGAGACAGACGAAGGCAGTGTAGAGAACACAGAAGCCGTAACAACGGAAGAAGTGACAACGGAAGATCCGGCGGTTGTGGCACAGGGCGTAGAAGATGGTGTGAAGTATGTGGGATTTGCAGACCCCATTCAGGTTGTGGAGACATATGTTAATACAGCGCAGATCAAAGATAAAGATACGGCTTATGCTGAGATGACAACCAAGAACGCAGAAGCCAGTATCTATGTCGTAGAACCGGGAGACGCATTGTCTGTGATTGCAGAGAAGAACAATTTAACTGTGGATGATATTAAAGCATTGAATCCACAGATTGAATCGGATGATGATATCTATTATGATGACCGTCTGAACATTACTGTTCCGAAGGCGGCCATTCAGGTTCTGGTTGAGAAACAGGAGACTTACAAAGAGAATTATAACGAGGATGTCGTATATCAGGATGATGACAGTATGTATATTGGTGAGACAGAAGTAGTACAGGAGGGGACGCCGGGCAGCCACGTGGTAACGGATCTGGTTACTTACAAGGATGATGTGGAATCGGATCGACAGGAATTGCAGGAGACGGTGGAAGTGGCTGCAGTTGCAGAAGTTGTCAAACGTGGTACGAAATCAAAACCAACTTATATGTATCCGGTCACTAATTGGAATCTGACTTCCAATTTTGGATATCGTTGGGGTAGACTCCATGCAGGAGCTGATGTTGGTGTACCGATCGGAACAACTGTGCGTGCTTCCCGTGCCGGTCAGGTCATTACCGCTGGCTGGGTTGGCGGCTATGGCAATTGTGTTATTATCGACCATGGCGACGGTGTCAGCACCCGGTATGGACATTTGAGTGAGGTGACAGTCAGTGTGGGGCAATATGTAGATCAGGGACAGCAGGTCGCACTTTCGGGAAATACGGGACGAAGTACCGGGCCGCATCTTCACTTTGAAATTCGTATTAATGGAGAGGCGGTAGATCCATTGCCGTATCTTGCTGGTCAACAGTAAACTTATACCCTTGCACAGCGTAAGTGAAGACGGACGCGCATGTTTGGGTTATGAACCCGGCTTTGGGCGGTGTCATATTGCAGCAGGCACATAGCACAAGGCATACCTTCGAACTAAGCTTGCAAGCAAGCTAAGGTCTCAGGCATCGCATTACGGGCTCGCACGCAGCAGACACTAATGCTCCTTATATTAAGCGAACTCACATAAAAGCGGATATGGATTTATGAGTATATACACAAGTGATATGTATGCATTTTTAATCCATATCCGTTTTGTTCGTTCTGCTTATTATTACGTTGCAAAGTGCTGGCGTGCTCCACGTACCTGCTTGCAATCATGACAGACCGCCCTGCTGGGATTTACTTTTTTTGAACATGTGCTGTTTACTGGTTAATCTTATTACGGCTGTTCTTATCGCCACCCCCGAAGCCGTTCGGCGTTAATAGGATCCGAAACTTTAATTGTAGTTAAGATTAATAACCGGGGGATATAATTGGGTGAAATGAAAAAATCTCGTAATTATGATTATTTATTCATAACTTTATGAAATAATTTCATAAGTTTGACTTTTTCGGTCAAACGTTTGACCAAAAAACGGTAGAAACTGGAAAATTATGCATTTTTAGTCATAATTATAGACACAGCATTTTCTATGTGGTATTCTTCTTACACGTTCGAACGAATCCAATACCAAGGAG
>CACWQE010000086.1 GCA_902762905.1 uncultured Lachnospiraceae bacterium
GCTTTTCGGGAGCTTTGTTAAAGTTACCCATTTTTACCATAAAAAGAATTTTGAAATTTTCAGCTAATTTATGCTTGACTTTTCATAGCTGGTCTCCTGTTTTCGTACATACGCTTTGATATGAATACCGTCTTCCCTGTATTCCTCCGATAATAATTGTCCATATTTTCGAATATTAGTAAGCTTCGCCGTATCTTTATATGCGATCACACGCTCAACATAGACCTGCTGCTGTCGTAACTGCGTTCCAATCGTGTCTAATAATACATCCAATCCCTTCTCCTGCTTTGCTGATATTGTGACCGTCGCATCCGCCCGAAGATCTTTGAGTACCGGCATGTCATCTAGCTTATCTATCTTATTAAATACCGTAATCACAGATTTGTCCGCAATATCTAACTGCCGAAGTGTATCGTATACTGCATACATCTGCCGATCCATCTCCGGGTTGGACGCATCGACTACATGCAGGATCAGATCACTATACTTTGCTTCCTCTAACGTTGACCGGAATGCCTGAATCAGGTGATGTGGCAGTTTCGATATGAACCCAACCGTATCAGTTAACATAATATTCTGTCCGTTTGGAAGCTGTAATGCCCGAGTTGTCGGGTCTAAAGTGGCAAACAACTTATCCTCCTCTAACACATCTGCCTGTGTTAAATGATTCAGCAGCGTTGACTTTCCTGCATTGGTATATCCCACAATACATACGACCGGACTGCTGCTGGCACTCCGTTGTTTCCTCTGCGTCGCCCGGTGTTGCTTCACCTGTTCCAGATCCCGTTTTAACCGTGAGATCTGTTCCCGGATCAACCGGCGATCCATCTCCAACTTCTTCTCACCGGGACCTCTGGTTCCAATTCCACCACCCAGTCGGGATAGAGACGGCCGCAAACCAACTAACATGGTCGCATTATACTTAAGCTGTGCCAATTCTACCTGAATCTTACCCTCTCTGGTATTCGCCCTTGCTGCAAAGATATCCAATATGATCATGGTTCGATCCATAATCTTGGTATCTAATATCTGCGACAAATTCTTCATCTGTACCGGTGTAAGTTCCGTATCGCAAACAATGCCTGTAGCATCATATGCCACAAGCATTGTACGTAATTCTTCTAATTTGCCTTTGCCAAGATAGGTAACCGGATTCTCTGATTCCAGATTCTGCGTAATGGAACCTACACAGACCGCTCCCGCTGTCTTCGTCAGTTCTTCTAATTCCCGCAAGGATTCCTCATCCTGAAATCCACCCTTCTCATATACCGCTACTAATATTACCTTTTCCTGCTCTGTCTGATTCTCATAAAACTGTGCCACGAAATTCCTCCGTTATTGTTCTTTCGTCTCTGTCTGACGAGTATATAAGATATCATACTCATTCTTACCATCTGTATCCATCGGATAGGCTTCTGTAAATGCCTTCGCCTTGTCATAGGCCGTATTATAATCTTTCATTCTCTCATAGTATACGATCTCATCATATAACAATTCTTTGATATTGGACTGATCTTCTAATTGTTTGCCAGTCTCAATATAATTAAGGGCTTCATCCATTTTACCCTCATCCAAAGCAATTGCGGCATATTGGGCATACATAAAGCTGTTCATCTCATTCTTCTGTAAGAATACATCATAATATAACTGCATATTCTCCAGATCCCCGGTCTGTCCATAACAGCTTCCCACATATAATACGAGATCACTGTACCCATCTTCATATGCCTGTAGCAGAATTGGCAATGCCTGACGGTAATCCTGCCAATCATACAACTGCAATCCATAGGCTACATTCGCCAGATAATCCAGTTCTTTGTCATCTTCCTTTGACCAGATGCGGATCTTGCTATACTCATAACAAGCCAATCCGTATTCTCCTGTATTCACATAACAATCTGCTAAATACATTCGCACATCATTATCGAAAAACTCTAACAATGGCAGTCCCGGTTTCAATGCCTCATTCAATAAGTCAATTGCTCCGGCGTAATCTTCCTGTTCATACAAGGACATTGCCTTATCCCGCATACTATACTTGATTCCAAATGATATTCCATATACAAGAATCAATAATATAACAATCAAGCCAATCCACTTTGCTAATATCTTCAACGTAAATGGCTTCTTTTTTTTCTTACGTCTGACCGGACGATATTCCGGTATCTCATAGATTCCATATCGGTCTCTTTTATTTCTGCGTCTATTCCGTCTTCTCATGACACTTCTGCCTTTCCTTTTATCAGCCTATTGTAACACAGAATTACAAGATTGTAAAAATATTAGGTATAATTATTGTGAGGTAACCGTCTCATTTACCTCTTTGGTAATCTGTTCTCCTCCCTCGTTCTGCCATCTGGTCACAAACTCATCAAATGCACTGCTGTCCGCTGCACCCGTTACAATCTGTAAAAAGGTATCCTGTTCTAACTTGCTCAATTTCCACCATTCTTCCTGCATTGACGGTGTCTGTGCAAAATAAGCAGTTGGAATCACATTGATCTTAGCATTCCGTATTAAATGCGGTGCCATAATTCTAGAGGTATATGCTGCCCAGTCTTCACTTGTCGCTGACTCCGGTTTTTGCAGATACGATTTACAGGATCGGTAATAAGATACTTCAAGCAATTCCATATCCGATTCCTTAATCTCCCCCTTCAGTGCCTTCTGTACATCATCATAGCAACGGTCTAATGCATCCTTGTAATCAATATTGATACTAAGCGGCCTTGCTGTCATATCCACATTCAGCTGATAATACTTTGAGATCTCCTCTGCATCCGGGTCTTCATACCGCAGATAATCATACATCACATTTAATATCTTAATTGCAACCTCTGGATGCTCATATCCTTTCCGCACTACTACATATTTGTAACTTGGATTCCGTTTGCAATAACTGACACTTCCATCTGCATCTGTTGCGATCATATATGGCTGCCAGTCTGCATCTGGATCTGCGTCTTTCGCCGCCATTAACGGATTATTCGGTGCCCACCACGGGCCAAAAAACGCACCACACTGACCATTCTTAATCAATTCGATCAGATTTGAGGTAGAGCGTACAAGGAACTGATTGTCAATAATCCCCTTCCCATAGAGATCATGGAGTTTCTCTAATGCCTCTTTTACCTCCGGCTTTGTAGAACCATAACTGATCGTACCATCTTCCTCTACTAACCATTGTCTTGGATAAGCATTATAGCAGGCAAACAATACATCCATCTGATATTCGTAGCTGTACCCGCTCTCACCGACTAAGTTCGCATCACAAGCAAGCCCGATCATATTCCCCTCGCCATTATTTCCGGGATCTTCAGCAACGAATCTGGCAATAATATTCTCAACATCCTCCATCGTTGCCGGTGCACTCAGATTCAGTTGATCCATCCAGTCTTTCCGAATCCATAGCAGTAACGGTCCGTCCTCAATGTTTGTCTCCGGTATGGCAAGCATCTTACCATCTCTCGTAATATTGTTAAAGAAATCATCCCCATAGCTTTCATAAATATCCTTGATCCGATCACTAGCACACTGTTCATATGCTGTTGACAGATCCTCGATCATATCAAGATCTGCAAGTCTCTGCACATCTTCAATTGTACTGACAACCATAACATCCGGCATATCATTTGTTTCAATTGCCATAGATACAATATCATCATATTCATTGTCACTGGCTTCAAATACATCCTCATTTTGTACATTTAACATATCCCGCAGATATCTGGTATATGCGTTATCTTCATAGGTATCCCCATCCGGCATGTTCGAATTATTTTCTCCGGACATCTTTCCCAATGTATAGGTCACCAGTTCCGGATATTTTCCATAAGGCGTTGTCTCTGCTTCCTGCATTGCCGTGCTGTCTTCCTGCGTTGTTTCTTTCGTATTCTGTTGGGTATCCACCTGTTTACATCCCGTAAGTGCCATGCCTGCCACAAGCAGGCACCCTATCATCCATACTTTCTTCATTGTTTCTCCATTTCTATCTGAATTCCGGCTCTCAACCTCTTTCAAAATCACGTTCTGACTATCTGATAACAAAATAAGGATAGACCATCACCAGCCACACACAAACTGATTATAATCTATCCTTTATATATATGCAATTATAACTTATAACACGTCTGCATCATACATGTATCAGCCTTTCACCGCACCAGACATACCATCTGTGTAATAACGCTGCATGATGACAAACAGAATTGCAATTGGAATGGATACTAAAACTGCACCTGCTGCAAATCTTGTATACCACTGATAAATGTTCTCTTTCTCCAACATATTCCAAAGACCAATTGCCACTGTATAATACTGTGCATCCGTTCCGATAATAACCTTCGCCATAATGAAGTCGATCCATGGTGCCATAAATGAGGTTAATACCGTATAAACAATGATCGGTTTTGCAAGCGGAATGGTAATCTTCGTAAAAACATCCCATTTTGTTGCTCCATCAATATAAGCTGCCTCATCGATCGTCTTTGGAATGGTATCAAAGAATCCTTTTGCCACATAGAACTGCAAAATGGATGCTCCACCGGAATACAGTAAGATCAATGCGACTAACTTCAGATTACCCTGGGTCAAACCAATTCCTTTTAAGATATAATATACGGCAATCATAGACATGAAGCCTGGGAACATTCCAAGGATCAACGCTACATTTAACATTGGCTTTCTGGCTTTAAAACGGAGTCTCGACATAACAAATGCGATGGATACCAGATAAAATGTTGCTAAGATGCAAGAGATGATCGCTACAAACAATGTATTTCCAAACCATCTTGGGAAGTTGAAGATATCGGTATCCGTCAGCAATGTTGTATAGTTGCTAAGGGTCCATGATTGAGGAATAAATGTTGTGGAGTAAGAACCCTTGCCTGCCCGGAACGATGTCATGATCACCCAAAGAATCGGTAAGACCCATATGAAAGCTAATATACCTAATCCAATATGTACCAGAATGTTTCCAATGACTTTACTTGTTTTCTCTTTATTTTTCTTAATTCCTGTTATCTCATTTTTCATCATTGAAATTCCTCCTCATTCTTATATGCTCCCGTTTTTCTGTATGCTGCAAGTGAGAATACTGCGGAAAGAACAAATACCATAATACCAATGACTGCTCCATAGTTGTAATCCTTCATGTCGATCGTTAATTTGTATAACCATGTAACGAGAAGGTCTGTCTTACCGGCTGTTCCGTTATGATAGCTCATCGCTGCCGGTGCACCCTTTGTCAACAGATAGATGACATTAAAGTTATTGATATTACCAATAAACTGTGTAATTAAGTACGGCGTTGTAATAAACAACATGTATGGCAAGGTGATCTTGAAAAAGATTACAACCTTGTTCGCACCGTCAATCTTTGCTGCCTCATATAACTCTCCCGGAATATTCTGTAAGATACCTGTTGTCTGTATCATAGTGTATGGAACACCGATCCAGAGATTGACAATAATGATCGTAATTCTTGCCCATGTCGTGTTCGTCCAGAATGGCAGACTCTTCTCGATCAATCCAAGCTGCTTCAATAATACATTTACCGCACCCTCCGGCTGAAGCATGGTTCTCATAACCAGTAAAGAAACAAACTGTGGAATCGCAATGGATAAGATGAAGATAAATCTCCAAAATCCTTTTGCTCTGGTCTTCTTTCTGTTAATAACCATTGCCAAGATAATACCTAAGATATAATTCAGGAATGTAGCAAATACTGCCCATACCAAAGTCCATCCAAGTACATGCCAGAACGCAGTTCCAAGTCCACTGTTCGCGTCGAATAACTCCTTGAAGTTGGCAAATCCAACCCAGTCAAATAACTGTCCAGGTGGCTGATGATTCCGGTCATAATTCGTGAATGCCATGCAGCTCATAAACACTAATGGCATAACTGTGAATAAGATCACACACACAATCGGAAGTGCTAATAACAATTTATGAATATTACCGTCAAACAACGACTTCACATCTTCTATAAAAGTTGGCAGATGCTGTTGCTTCTTCGCAAGCATCTGTGCCTTATACGCTGATTTCAAAGAAGCAGCCCATGCAACAACAAACGCTGCGATCACGAAGAAAGTAATCACTCCATATAACAAGCACAACATGGAATTGTCTCCCTGTGTATACTCATAGATCTGCTTTGCTTCATTAAATACTTCCTCTCCTGTAGAAGTTCCGAGGGTAATAAAGTCTTTAATAAATCCCGCTCCCCTCGTCACCATATAAAATATAAATGCTGCCTCAATCACTAAGAACATAAGACCTTTGATAATCTGTTTTCTTGCCAGATTTCCAAGTCCCATGAACAGCATACTCAGCTTCGTTAAGACATCACCATGAAGGATTGCATTGCTTACTTTGATCTCATCTTTACTATTCACTGCTCTCATCCCTCTAATCTCCTTTCTTTCCCTGATACACCTTGCCGTGTTAGATGATATCTGAAAATAATATGTTATTCTTACATATCATCCAACAACGTCGGTCTCAAACTTTCCTGTTATGTTCGAAATGAGAGCTGCCACATATTGTGGCAACTCTATTCCGAAGGATATTTCTTATTCGCCTAAGATACCTTTTACCATTGCTTTGGTCTTCTCTTCTGCATTAGAATCATTTACATCGCCCTGAACAAGCTCTTTACCCATAGTCTCTGCCGGAGTCCAGTATGTACCCATCTCAGATAACATTGGCTGGATCACTGCTGCATTTGCAATCTCGTCAGACTGTGCTACTGCTACATCATCTGCTTTTACTGCATCAGATGCTGCTACATTTAAGTTTGTAGGAATGATTCCTCTTGTCTCAAAGCGGATCTGCTGGCACTCTTCGCCACCTAAGTATGCAGCTAATGCTACGGCAACCTCAGGATCACTGCACTGTGGATTCACACCAATTGCCTTGCTTCCTGCGAATGACTTCATCTGACCACCATTTGCGGTAGGAATCTTTGCTACACCGAAGTTATCACCTAATGCTTCCTTGATTGCTGCTGCATCCCATGAACCGGAACAATATGCGCCAAGCTTTCCTTCCTGGAACTTCGCAATACTGCTTCCCTCTTTCTCACAAGAGAACTTAGGATTTGCTGCTAATTTTGCAAGATACTTTGTCATCTCTACGCCATCTGCACTATCAAAAGTACATCCTGCTGATGCATCATCACCGTTATCTCCAAACAATGTACCGCCTGCTGCATAGTAGAAAGAAGCTACATACCAGCTATTGTCTAATGGGAATGCAAAATTAGTAACACCATCCCCTAAATCCTTCTCCATCATTGTATCTAATGAAGTAATATCTTCTTCTGAATATTTGCTCTTATCATAGTACATAAACCATGTATTGGAAGTAAATGGAACTCCGTAGATACCGTCTTCATATGTAACAGAAGATACCATTTTCTCATCCTGACTAGCCTTTAAATCATCTACGGTAGAACCACCAAGCTTTGCTAATGCTCCTGCATCCACCAAGATTGGAATCTGGTCATTTGCATACATATACACATCAGCTGCTTCTGCTACGTCCTTTGTTACAACGTCCTTTGCATCTCCCTCAGAACATACACCATATTCAAATGTGATGTTCCACTCTGGATGCTCGTCATTGAACTTGTCACACATTGCCTTGAGGATTCCTTCCTCGTAACCATCAACCGGTGCCTGATCTTCCTGTGGTCCCCATACAGTCAACTTCACGTCCTTTGTCTCTCCTGTTGCTGCATCGTCACTTGCCTCTGTCTTAGCGGAAGTATCACTTCCCTTAGAAGATGTGTCTGCATTGTCTGTTCCTCCACATCCAACTAAGCCGGTTACCATTGCTGCCATTAAAGCCGCTGACATAAATTTTTTCATTCTCATAATGAGCCCTCCTTCTTTGATATGCGCTTGTTTTTGTTTGCTACGCTATCGATGATTTAATTATATATAACGGGTCATTTTGGGTAAATATAAGGTATCTTTGAAACATGTTGTATTTCTGTTTTCTACACTTTTCCCCTTGCACAGCGTAAGTAAAACGGACGCGCATATTTGGGTTGTGAACCCGGCTTTAGGCGGTGTCTGTAGCAAAGATTAACTTACGACTGCGCTTATCGCCCACTCGAGGCCGTCCGGCGTTAATATGGCACCAAAACTTTGATCACAATAGTCTAATTTTTGATCTTTTAGTCATAACTTTATGAAATAATTTCATAAGTTTGACTTTTTTAGTCAAACGTTTGATCAAAAAACGGCAGAAACTGGAAAATTATGCATTTTTAGTCATAATTATAGACACAGCATTTTTTATGTGGTATTCTTCTTGCACGTTCGAACGAATCCAATACCAAGGAGGACGTTACATGTCGAAAGACACTACTCTCACCGAGCCAATGCTCTGGGATGAGATCATGAAGGCTCTTGTCTATACGATGCCGGAACAACTCTTTCCTCTCATTGAGGAAGTCTATGGGATT
>CACWQE010000087.1 GCA_902762905.1 uncultured Lachnospiraceae bacterium
CCTCACGATGGATACCCTTGCTTTCGGCTATATCCTTCCCACTACCGGGCGGATTCGGGACTTTAACCCGTTAGAAACGTGCGCCGCTAGGCGCACACGAACCAAAAGAGGCTATGGATTAAGAATGTATACGTATAACGTATATATACATTCAAGAATCCATAGCCTCTTTTATTGTGAGTTAGCATATTGTAAGGAGCATTAGTGTCTGCTGCGTGCGAGCCCGTAACGCAAGTGTGCCTGCTGCAATATGACACCGCCCAAAGCCGGATTCACAACCCCAAACATGCGCGTCCGTTCTAACTTACGCTGTGCAAGGGTAAAGATTATTTGTTATTTTCTTTTGTCTCCGGCTCCTGTACTTCTACATCTTTCGCCTTATATCTCACCTCTCCTGCTCCATCCACTGCAACCTGATCAATTCCATAATATTCGGAAGTCTGGGTCGGCAGTCCTTTCTTCTGAAGCCGATCCTTACAGATCGTTCCAACCAACGCATAAAGACACGCCAGACACGGTGCACCAAGGATCATTCCCGGAACTCCAAAGAAACCGCCACCTACTAAAATTGCAAATAAGATCCACATACTTGAGATCTTCAAACGATCTCCTAAGATTACCGGACCAATGATATTACCATCGATCTGTTGTAATACAATAACAAAAATAATGAAGATAATTCCCTGCTTCACATCCATCATAAGCAGGATCAACGCACTCGGGATTGCCCCGATAAACGGCCCAAAATACGGAATGATATTCGTCACACCAACAATCATACTGATCAATACCGCATAATCAAACTGAACGATTATCATAAAGATATAACATATCACACCAATAATGAAAGAATCTATAATCTTACCATTGATAAAGCCACCAAATACCTGATTTGCATATCGGGTTCCTCTCATAATGGCATTGGCATTACGTTTACTAAAGAAACTATAGGTGAGTTTCTTGCCAACTGAGATGAGAATCTCTTTCTCCAACATGACATAGATCGATATGGTTAAGGCTAAAATAGTATTAAGAATCATTTTCAGTCCACCCACAATGCCTGATGTAATTCCTGCTACAATCTTGTCCATATTGGGTAGAATATTCGTATTCAGATACGTAATTGCCTGAGAATAGATACGGTCTAATCCCATCAATAAATATCGACTTACTTCAGACTGCTTAGGATCTAAGGAATCAATCCATGTTACAACCGTATTGTAATAATTCGGTGCCTCTGTCACAATCTTACTTAGTGATAAATAAACCTGTGGTATAACCAGATAAAGCCCACCCACAACCAATATTAAAAATAATAGAATGGTACATAAAGTTCCCAATGCCCGGGAGAATTTCTTTCGCGTACCCTCTTTTTTCGGAAATAATACTTTACCTAATGGAATAAAACAATAATGTTCAAAAAAATTCAATATTGGATTCAGTAAATATGCTAATATACATCCGATCACAATCGGTGCCATCGTTCCTCTTACCGTATTCTTAATCGAGGTAAGCCGTCCCTCATGTTCTAACAGATTGTTAAACAGAATTGCAAGAATAATAATTCCAAGCGTTGTGCCTGCAATCCGCAAATATTTCTTCTCAATCTTCCACTTCAAATTCGTACTCCTTTTAAAAACAGGGATCACTGTATGAGTAATCCCTGTATATTATCTCGTATATCTTTACTGTTCCTTAGCCACTTCAACAACTGACTTTGCAAGTCCAGCCAGCCCCTGAATCTCAGATGGAATAATAATCTTCGTTGCCTTACCGTCTGCCGCCTTTGAAAATGCTTCCAAACTCTTCAACTGGATTACTGCACCGGATGGAGATGACTCATTCAATAATGTAATACCATCTGCATTCGCCTTCTGAATTGCAATAATCGCCTCTGCCTGACCTTCTGCCTCACGAATTGTAGCTTCCTTCTTCGCCTCAGCACGAAGGATTGCTGACTGTTTCTCAGCCTCTGCCTCTAAGATTACAGACTCTTTATGACCTTCTGCACGAAGAATTGCTGACTTCTTCTCACCTTCTGCAATCAGGATCTGTTCACGACGTTCACGCTCTGCTTTCATCTGTTTCTCCATGGCATCCTGAATTGCTGCCGGAGGAATAATATTCTTAAGCTCTACACGATTGACTTTGATTCCCCATGGATCTGTTGCCTCGTCCAAAGTTGCACGCATTTTCGTATTGATCGTCTCTCTTGAAGTCAATGTCTGATCCAATTCCAGATCACCAATGATATTACGAAGAGTCGTTGCTGTCAGATTCTCAATTGCCATGATTGGATTCTCCACACCATAACAGAATAACTTCGGATCTGTAATCTGGAAGAATACAACCGTATCAATCCGCATCGTTACATTATCCTTTGTAATTACCGGCTGTGGTGCAAAATCAACCACCTGCTCTTTCAAAGTTACCTTCTTAGCAACCTTATCAATAATTGGTGTCTTAAAATGCATACCAACCGACCAGGTTCCTGTATAAGTTCCCAAACGTTCTACTACATAGGCATACGCCTGTGGAACAATACGAATACTACTCATAACAATCACAATAATAATAACAAGTAAAATAATTAAAAATGGCATAACTGATCTCCCTTCTTATTCCTGCCCCTCTGCGTTAGTCTCCTCCTGACTAACTGGTTCTACAATGAGTTTCACACCTTGAATCTCTAAAATTGTGACTACCTCTCCTTCTGGAATGATCGTCTCTTCTGTCTTGGCTCTGGCTGTCCATTCCATTCCGTTCACCTTAACCTGTCCTTCTGCCGTCAGGTTATTGATTGTCTGAAGAACAATTGCCTTCTGTCCAATCAGTGCTTCAGAATTTGTCTTCTGTGTCTTCGAATCCAGATATCTGATTGCAATTGGTCTAGTCAATACCAATAATATAATGGATACGACCAAAAACAATGCTACCTGAATGGAAAGATTCACTCCTGCGAGTGCTGCCAGCGCTGCAATGAATGCTCCACCTGCAAACCAGATTGTTGTCAGTCCCAAAGATATGATCTCAAGTACAATAAACAACGCTGCAAGTAAAAGCCAGCATAACGCTTCCATACCATATACCTCCCTTTTTCTTCACTTAACCAGTGATATGTCTATTATTGTAACTTATTTTCATAAAAATCACAACCATTGTATCGTTAAATATATTATTTTGTTTCTTTTTCTATGCAAAACCCATTAAATAATAAAGTGATCCATTGCAATACTTATAAAGAAAAGGTGTTACTGCATTTTCCTCAATAACACCTTGCACTTCTATCCTATTTGCCGTCATAGATCAATAAAGAATCTACCGGATACTTCTTAAGTCTTTCTCTACCATGTAATCCTGCTAATTCCATTACAAATTCAATCTTAACAACCTCGCCACCTAAACTCTCTACCATCTCGGTAATTGCCTCGATCGTTCCACCGGTTGCTACCAGATCATCAATAATAACCACCTTGTCGCCTGGCTTAATTGCATCCTTATGCATCTCAATCACGGCAGTACCATACTCTAACGAATATTCTTTCTCAATTGTCTCACAAGGAAGTTTTCCTTTCTTACGAACCGGGACAAATCCTTTTCCTAACGCATATGCCACTGGCATGCCAAAGATAAAGCCTCTTGACTCAGGACCAATTACAATATCAAAATCAACGTCTTTCAGATTCTCAACAATACCATCAATCGATTTCTTAAGTCCTACCGGATCCTGAATAATTGATGTAATATCTCTAAATATAATCCCCGGCTCTGGGAAATCTGGTATACTTCTCACATATTGGTCAATTCCATACTTATCCTGCATCCTACTAATCCTCCTGTATGCATTCTCATTATTATGATCGCATCTTTTGCGAAACAACCTTACCAGTATCTTTCCTGTTACATATATAATTACTCAGGAAAGCACCAAATAATAGAATATCACACATGTGTATGCCTTGCAAGAAATTTAGGGGATTTTCTCCATGCTGCAATACCACGAAGTAACACCATCCATAAAGCAACCACACCCATACAAAATATAAAGTATCCCACCCTGTACCATTTACTTCCTGTCACATGCAGAATCCAATTCAAAGGAGATCCCTTAGACGGTACATTCAAAAACCAGTAATTTGTATGCAATTGATCATTAATCCAGTGAATCCCCAGAAACCCTGCTATTCCAAACAACACCGGAATATAGAATTCCCTCCAAGCCGGGAGAACCTCCCCGGAACAGATCAGTGTAAACCCAAACACAACTAACAGTCCATGTGACACAAACGCATGGATATGCATATAATTCCATAACGGATACATATTCCAGTCTGGAAATAACAACGCACCAATTGCTCCCGGTACACACAAAGTAACATAGATTACACCAATCCATCGACGTCTTGTAACAATGTAAAGTGGTGCAATCCATAATGCCATTCCACAAAGATGCAGGGGCAGAAATCCCTTACCCCAATGTCTGGTCAGCATAAGTATACTATCCCGGTATACCGCAATCACAGGCATTATAACTCCTATGACATACTGTGTCCGTTGTCGTATTGACTGCTCCTGTCTGCAATACCATCTGACAAACCATATTCCAATTCCTAAAATGATCACCAGCCACGTCACATGACATAGTCCGAATAATGGGAAACCACTATCCACCGGCAATTGTGATTCAAACATAAAAAAATGATTCATAATACAATCAGTATTTCCTCTTTCATCAATTTCATGTATCTACATACGAAAACGAAGTCCATTCTCACAACACATCCGTACATACTCCACTTTACAAGGTGTTTCCCCATCCATATGAAACCATTGCGGCTCACTTGTCTTAATTGTCAGACTCCGGCAGCGGTGCTCCGTAATTGCCCGGAACAGATAATGTTGCTTTGCATATACAAGCATTACAGCCAGTAATAATTTTACTTTAGACATTGCGTTCACCAGACAAACATCCAGCATGCCATCCTGTGGATTTGCTCTTGGACAGAACGGAACACCTCCACCTTCCATCGGATGAATCATGCCGACACCAAAAAACAGTTCCGGCACCTGCATGCACTCTCCATTATCCATAATAATCGTTGCTGCTACAGAATGTCTGGTAAATATCTGTTTGATTCCAATTGCAACATACACCAGCTTTCCAAGATGAATACGATTCAGTCTTCGTTTCAAGCGGCTCCTGCTTACTTCTTCACATATATCCGCATCGTAACCGATTCCACTGCTGATTAGAAAACGTCTTGTTCCTTTTCTCTGTTCTCCTTGATATTCTACCACCCCATAATCTAATAGCATATCCTCTGAATGATGCAGAATTCCTTCTAATGCTTCCTCTACCCTTTTTGAAATTCCCATATTTCTGGCAAAGTCATTCCCGGAACCCGTACGAATACAGGACAATACAGTATGTTCAAAATCCTGTATTCCATTTAACACCGTATTCAATGTTCCGTCACCGCCAAGAACAATGATATTATGATCCTCTCCATCCCAGTTATTAACTGCAGTTAAATTTTCAACAAATCGTTTCGTTTCTTTCGCACTATCGAAACAATGTGCCTCATATGCAATCTGTTCCTGTTCTAGTCTCTTTTGTATATACTTCCATGTATCTGCCCCTTTGCCAGAAGCAGCCGACGGATTCATAATAATGTGATACATCTCTTCGGTTCCTCATTTTCTTTTCATTTGCATAAACACTCGTTGCGCTCATCTTTTTCCTGCATGAACGCCACTTCGAAACCTCCGGTTTCTCAGTGTTCGTTGCACTCGTCTTTTTCTCGCATGAACGCCACTTCGAAACCTCCGGTTTCTCAGTGTTCGCATGAACGCCACTTCGAAACCTCCGGTTTCTCAGTGTTCGTTGCACTCACATAATTTTCTTAGAAAGCATATAACTGCAAGCAGTCTATGCTTTCTATAGAAAATTGCGTTCATGCTTATACGTTCATGATACCATCATATCCGGCAGATTACAAACATATACATATAAGAAATATTGCACGGAGTCTTATATGAATTCATCGGTTCTACGCAAACGCTTCTGTCTTCTTTCCTTATGCACCCTGCTTGCATCCCTGCTTCTTCTCACCATATACGAATTACGTCCGCTTAACCGGACTTCTTATCGCAATTCTCTCTATCGTCAAATGCTTGCTTCCACTTCTTTCTCTGATTACACAAACAAATTATTTCAGTATGAGATAACACAGGACTCTATTACAACCGCCTATCACCTCCGGCATCCCAAACGCTATGGCATTCCCTCACTTCCGGCAACTCTTTCTTCCTTTTCTGCCAACGAATACAAGCAACAAAACATTAATAACAATTCCACTTCTATCGATGCTCTTTTTGACAAACTGACAACCTTTTCCCCTCAGTCAGCTACAACCTCCGAACAGATCAATTACTCGCTCCTTGCCAATCATTTATCTCTATCCAGCTCCTTAAGTAAATATCCCTATTACGAGTACCTGCTTGGTTCTTCTACCGGCGTGCAGACCAATCTTCCTGTTACCCTATGCGAATATCCACTTCCCGATTCATCCGCCGTAGAGACCTACCTGCAGCTTCTAGAACAGATTCCAAATTATTTTCAAGAGATCATAGCCTATGACAAGCAGCGCTCTGCACAAGGTCTCACTGCTCCTGCATTTCTGACTGCCGCATCAAAAGAACAGCTTGCCACCTTTCTGTCCAGTCTGAGGCAAGATAAGAATTGCTTTACAGAGACTTTTCATGAACGACTTATGCAGCTTGACCATATATCTGCAAGCACCCGTTCCCGTTATGAAGCCCGAAATCAATCTGCAATAAAAAATTCCATTCTTCCTGCCTATGAGACACTATATTGTTACCTGACACAAGATACCGGCAATCTGTCATCCACTGATTCTTCCGGCTCTGACACATCCCAAACTAACAATCTCATCGAGTCCTCTACACCATATGGTCTTTCCACATTTCCTTCCGGAAAGGAATATTATTCTCTTCTGGTACAGCAATCCACTGGCTCCAACCGGCCAGTTTCGGAACTGATCTCCATGACCGATACTGCATTACAAAATGCACTTGGTACAGTTCTTAACATTGCACTGACTGACCAGACTGCATATTTATATTATTGCGACCATCCTTTAGAAACTTATTATGAATCTCCCGAAGCAATCTTAGAAGCTCTCTCTCTTATGATACGAAAGGATTATCCCGTTCTATCTGACAGTCCTCATTATACAGTCAAACAAGTACCAGATAGTCTCGCTGCATCCCTAAGTCCTGCCTTTTATATGATTCCTGCTATCGATGATTACAATAATAATACGATATATGTAAACCCTCTCTACACAAATGAAGAAAATGGGAACCTGTTCACTACACTAGCACACGAAGGTTTTCCGGGACATTTGTATCAGACTGTATATTTCAATGCTACTAACCCTTCTCCCATCCGCCAGATATTAGATTATCCCGGTTATGTGGAAGGCTGGGCAACCTATGTAGAGATGAACATTTTCCCATACTTAGACTATCCATTAGAAGGTGACAGTCTATGCAAACTATATCAAAGTGATACCATTATCAATCTGGCTCTTTGTTCCCGCATTGATCTCGGAGTCAATTATGAAGGGTGGACCTTGGACGACACCCGTCACTTTTTCGAAGAACAGGGATTTCAAGATTATTATGCCGAAAATGTCTATTCCTATGTCGTAGAAGCACCATCAAACTACTTAAGTTATTTTATTGGATATCTGGAAATCGAAGATCTCAAAACAGCTTATCGTAATCTCAAAATGGAGAAATATAGTGATCAGAACTTTCATAAACAATTACTAGATCTTGGTCCCGCAAACTTTGAAACGATTCGCAAACATATTCTTTCTGATTGATTATCTTCTAACAGGCTCCTTGTATATAATTCATCTTAATTGTTCATACTACAACTGTTATCAAACATTTTCATAAGTAGAAAGGAGCAAAAAGATGAGTAATTTATCAGAAAAAGAATTATCTGCTTTAAATGATCTATTATCAGAAGAAGAATTATTAGTTAAGAAATTCCAGATGTTAGCAGGTCATGCACAGGATGCCAATGTCCGTGCCGAAATGGAAGAGATTTCAAAACGTCATCAATCCCATTTTAACAAATTATATAACCATCTTGGCTAATTATGAAAGGAGTTTCTTATTATGATGAATCAATATAAAGAAAAAGAAATTTTAAGTGATGCATTAGGTGCTCAGAAAGCAGCAACCAATCTATTTAACACGTTTTCAAATGAATGTGTTCATGAAGGACTTCGTTCTACCATGTTAGATATTCTTGCTGATGAACATACGATGCAGCAGGACGTCTTCCACTCTATGCATGAACGTGGCTTCTACCCAACCCCCGATGCGGAACAAAGCAAAATTGATGAGGCAAAGCAGAAATATTCTGCAAGTTTCAAACCTCTATAATAATATTAAGAGGATTCTTCACCGAACGAATCGTAAGAATCCTCTTATGTTATCTGCTAATATATTTCATTAACTTCACTGTTACATCTCATTCCGCTTAGTTCTGTGAACACCGGAACTGCAAATCCTCCCAGCGGCGGTCAACCTCTTCCTGGAACTGCACTAACAGATCTTCATTGCCTTTCTTAAACAGATGCTTGAATCTGCCCTGCGGACGTAAGAAGTCTTCAATTGGAAGCTTCTTCTTTGGCTCGTAGTTAAGAATCCATTTACCGTGATCTACTTCAAACAATGGCCAATAACAGGTCTCCACACCTAACTTACAGATCTCCATGATATTCTCTGTCGGATATCTCCATCCTCTCGGACATGGCGCCATGATATTCAAAAAACATGCGCCCTCTGTATAGATTGCCTTCTCTGCCTTCGTGTGCAGATCCTTGAAATTACCAAGAAATGTTGTCTGTGCTACATATGGCACATCATGTGCCGCAATAATAGATGCCAGATCCTTCCGGTTCTGCATCTTACCATTCGATTCACTTCCGACTGGTGTTGTCGTTGTATCTGCATACATCGGAGTTGCAGAAGAACGCTGGATACCCGTATTCATGTAGGCACCATTATCATAACATACATATACAAAGTCATGATTACGCTCCATCGCACCAGATAAGGACTGCAAACCGATATCATATGTTCCACCGTCACCGCCAAAGGTAATGAACTTGTAGTTTTCCTTTATCTTTCCCTTCTTCTTCAGGATGTTATATGCAGTCTCCACACCACTCATGGTAGCGCCTGCATTTTCAAATGCGTTGTGGATGTAACTATCCTCGTATGCTGTATATGGATACATGAAGGTCGATACCTCCAGACAGCCTGTCGCATTACCAATCACCGCTTTATCCCCTTCATGTAAAGCCCGTAACACACCACGAACTGCAATCGTTCCGCCACATCCGGCACACATTCTATGTCCGGGAGCCAGACGTTCCGGTTTGTTCATTTCTTCCTTAAAATTATAACTCATCTCATCTGCCTCCTCTTACTTCTTCTCTCGCATAACCGTGTAGCCTTCACCGCGTAATCCAACATAACGATATTCTGCAAATGCCTTCTCACCTTTATCGTATGCCTCTAAGTCATTGAATATCTCTTCTGCCTCTTCCACTGTAAAGTCACGTCCACCTAATCCGTATACCAGATTAAATGCTGCCACGTCCTTTGCGTAATCATAGATAGCTGACTTCACCTCAGCTCCAAGCGGACCACCCTGACCACGGAAGCTCTCACAACGATCTAAAATTGCTACTGCTTTGCAATGAGAAAGTGCTTTGGCAATCTCTTCATCCGGGAATGGACGGAATACGCGAAGCTTCAAAAGTCCAACCTTTTTACCCTGCTCTCTCAATGCATCAATTGCATCCTTGGTCGTACCTGCTGCCGAACCAATGATCACAACGGCGTACTCTGCATCCTCTAACTGATACTCTTCAAAGAAACCATATGTTCTGCCGGAAATCTCACCATACTCTTTTCCTACCTCTAAGATTACCTGCTTCGCATTGCGCATTGCCGTATTCTGTGCCATCTTTGTCTCCATATAATAATTGGATACCGCATATGGGCCGACCGCCATCGGCTGGTCTGCATTCAACAGGTAATTCTCCGGTTCATATTCACCGACAAAGTTCTTAACCTTATCATCCTCTAATAATTCAATATTCTCAACCGCATGGCTGGTAATAAAACCATCCTGACAGATCATGATTGGAAGACGAACATCCTTATGCTCTGAAATACGGTATGCCTGTACAAAATTATCATATACTTCCTGATTGTTCTCTGCATAGATCTGGATGAATCCGGTATCTCTTGCACCCATCGAATCGGAATGATCACAGTTAATATTGATCGGACCGGATAATGCACGATTAACTAAGCAAAGTGCCAACGGCAGACGATTGGATGCCGCTACATATAACTCTTCCCACATCAATGCCATACCACAGGAAGAAGTAGCGGTTAACGCTCTTGCTCCTGCTGCAGATGCACCTATTGTTGCACTCATGGAACTATGTTCACTCTCTACTGGAATAAACTCCGTATCCATCTCTCCATTTGCAATATAATTGGCTACATACTGTGGAATCTCAGTGGAAGGAGTAATTGGAAATGCCGGCATAACATCCGGGTTCACCTGCTTGATTGCAAAGGAAATGGCTTCATTTCCTGATAAACGCTCTCGAATTGCCATCTTACTGTCCCTCCTTCATCGATATTGCATCAAATGGGCAGACCTTGGCACATATGCCACAGCCTTTACAATGATCATAATCAAAATCTTCTCTCTTACAATCGGTTACCGGAATCGAACTATCCGGACATACCGGAACACATAACAGACACTGTTTGCATTTCTCACTGTGAAATACCGGTGTCTGGGTTCTCCATTCACCTGTGTGGAATAACTTTGAGGTTCCTGCACCGTATACCTGATTGCCCTCTGTCAGATCCTGCCATTCACTCTTCTCTGTAATCTTTGTGATATCTGTTGCTGCCATTTATTCCACCTCCTCATATGCCATATGTAATGCCTTGAGATTCCCCTCAATCACTTCCGGCTTCTTTGCAAATTTGTGCTTATATGAGCCTTCCATTTCCCGGAAAAAATCTTCCTTGGTCATTACCTTACTGATTGCAACGATTGCTGCTAACATTGGTGAATTTGGGAAATATCTGCCTAAGCACTTCTCTGAAACCTCTCTCGCATCTAATGTATATACCTTACCCGGATATCCCTTCAAATGTGGTCTTACT
The DNA here is from genome assembly GCA_902762905.1 of uncultured Lachnospiraceae bacterium. Classification (GTDB taxonomy): domain Bacteria; phylum Bacillota; class Clostridia; order Lachnospirales; family Lachnospiraceae; genus CAG-590. Next base: position 11,308 of record CACWQE010000087.1, read on the forward strand.
TCCTCTACACTCTTCGTCGTATTGATCACAATTGCACCTTCCGGATTCAGCCCATTGGTCACATCTACACTCTCTAACAATGTCTCATCTACTACTACAACATAATCCGGGTCATAAATGTTGGAATGTACTCGAATTGGATCTTCACTGATCCGGTTATATGCTGTGATCGGTGCTCCCATTCGCTCTGGACCATATTCTGGGAATCCCTGTACATGTTTTCCTGTCATAAATGCTGCATCCGCTAACATCAATGCAGCTGACTTGGCACCCTGACCGCCCCGGCCGTGCCATCTGATCTCTACCGTATTCTTCACGTTGATTCTCCTTACCTTTTGAACTCGCTTCATAGACATTTGATAAAAAATATCAAAAACCCACAACACATAATCGATATTATATGTGTTGTGGGTTTAAATGTAAAGTGAAAATATGAAAGGAGTTCATTCTATAAGTGAATCAAATTCACATAGGTGTACCTACCTCAATTAAATTACCATCCAGATCATAAAATCGAACTACCTTCTGTCCCCAGCTATGTGTCATAAGCCGGTTCACATATTCAATATCTGGATACAACATTTCCAGTCTTTCTACAAACTCCTCAATATTCGATTCCTCAAAATATAATTCACTGGCACGATTCTTCGGTATGACATCCTTCTTTATGAATTGCTTCCACACCTGCTCCTCCTGAAGCACAAGCCCTTCTGTCAGGATCATATTACCACCATTATCCAATATCTTCTCTAATCCGAACATATCGTGATAGAACTGTCTCGCCCGCTCTATATCCTTCACAACGATCAAAACATTTCGTAATCTCATTTATCTATCCTCTTCTCTCTAACTTCGCTGCATGTAGCATATAACTCAATGTGTTAATGAACCACACCAGGCAAACAACAATCATTGACAAGATATCTGTCTTAAATAGCATAGAACATACAAATGTGATCGCAACCAGCCAGATACAGACTATGTTCGTATTACTAAATGCTTTATATGCTGACTTGTATACAATTAACTGTTGTGCCTCATCACAGGAATCCATCCAGACTTCCCGGAATTTGCTGTCTAACACATTTCCCTTCTTTTCCGGATTCAATTCTTTCTCTATCTTAATCACCAGATGTGGAATAACAATCCCCATTACCGTTGAAATCACAAATACAACTAATCCAATTAGCAAAACTGTTTTTCCATATCTCTCATCAAGCTTATCTGTAACTGCCCCATACACAAAACATAAAAATAAGCACATATTGGCAATGGAGAACAAAGAGGACGTGATCAACGGTCCATTTAACGCATCCTCCAAATGATCCCATAATTCGTCATTATCCCGGTCTGCCTGTAACTTCTGATACATCTTATGACAGCGTATATATGCAATCGCCGGAATGATAATACTCAATACCGCCACAATCATAAACAGAACCGGAAAACTCTGTATCACCGCATCTTTCATCACTTCTACTGCCTGTGCAAATGTATCTGTCTCTTCCGTCTTTGCTGTAATCATTCCAAAAAAGTAACCAATCACCCCACAAGCCACTATCATTAATATAAATGTGATTAATATTCTCTTATTTGATCTTTCCTTTGCCTTCTTATTACTCATTGTCCGTATCCTCCTCATATTCAAATATATCTTCTACCCTCGCATCACATACTTTTGCAATCTTAAGGGCAAGTGTTACCGATGGTGAATAATCTCCACGTTCAATCTGGCTGATCGTCTGCCTTGAAGTCTGCACCATTGCCCCTAACTGCTGCTGGTTCACACCCAAGCGCGCCCGGTACTCTTTCAAATGATTATATAATGGCATCTATACCTCCTCCTTATCCTCTATGTACTTCTGATTCACAAAATCATATGTTTCCCATTCCTGTTTGTGGCTTGAAGAAGATAGAATGATTCCACCGAATAGATTGGCATAGCATACGCCGAAGCATAGTCCAAATGCGATTGAATCCATTACCAGCCAGCCGATCACCCAGCCACTAAGAAAACCAAGTCCGTATCCTGCCGCTGTCTTCATCCCGTCTTTGTCCTTCTTATCCATACTCTTACGATAAATGAGATTCTCACCCCACTCAATTCCGGACACCGTTCCCCATTCTACCATTTCTTTCAAGTCAGCTACAATCTTATCTTCTATCTCTTTTTGGCATTGTGCCACCTCATTTTGCAAATATTGAAATACCATACGATACGCAGCTTTTCCATCCTCAAACAGCTTCTGTAACTCGCTGATCGCATCCGCATTATCCCGGTTATCAATAAAGTAGTCCTTCACCCATTCAAAAATATATATTCCAACAAGCTGCTTTTTTTGATATACTCCATATACTCTGCCTTTATGCTCAATCGCATCCTGCGCTTTCCTGACCAGATCTGTCTGATCACATTGCGATATCAGCTCCGCTGCAAAACCCTCTTTGGATGCACGCCCTTTACTTATCGTACGGATACTCAACTTACGCTCTGTTTTCACTGTTCCAATCTCCATATTCCCTTCTCCTTCCCGTTTGACAACTTTTCATTCCATTCTGACAAGTATTCTTGTCACGCATCTTGCTATTGTTATATCATATGACAAGTATTCTTGTCAACACATTTTTACCCTTGCACAGCGTAAGTGAAACGGACGGACGCGCGAAATATTATTTTTCAAATCGGTTGTTTGGGATATAACATATCATAGCAGGCACGCTCTCGCT
>CACWQE010000088.1 GCA_902762905.1 uncultured Lachnospiraceae bacterium
ATGGGAACGGTGATTAAGAACAGGGGCACATCTTGTGTGGGTGTCCGTAAAACGGGTACTACACTAATTCATGTGTCCACTGTTATGGGTACATTATAAGAAAAGAGGATACAGAGTATAAAAGTGAATTGTTGCTTACAATTGCGTGTTGTCTGGTAACCTTGGTGGCAAAGAGTATCTATATTGTAGGTGGAAGCAAGGAGACACTGATCGCAGTAGGAAAGCTGGAATATCTGGGAAAATGTTTTGCCAATTATTGTGCACTTATGTTCATGGTGAGATGGAGAAAGTTAAAAGTTCCACAATGGTTTGTGAACATTCTTCTGATCATAAATGTTGCATTTTATATATTGATCGCTACATTAGACATGCATCATTTGTATTATAAGGATTGTTGGCTGGCACCATCCAAGGTGAATCTGGCAGGATATACGTTAGAGATTCAGGCGGCACCAATGTATTATGTATATATGTTATTCCAGCTGCTAGAGATCGCGGGGTGCATTGTTATTATCATTTCTTCCTTCCGGGAGAAGAAAAGCAGTCCGATGCCGTATAAGATTAAACTTCATGTGACATTACTTGCAGCGGTGTGTTCGCCTATGGTATTGCTGGCGTTGCGAATCTTAGGAATCCTGAAGGGAGATGATCCGACACCGTTAGGTATTCTTATGGCGGGTATGTTTATGAGTTTTGCCGTTGTGAGATATGGATTATTTGATCCTGTTAAAAATGCGAAGAATAACATTATTGATAACCTGAATGAGGGGTTGGTTGTTGCAGATACAGAGAAGAGATTTCTGTTCCTGAATCCAATGGCAGAGAAATTGATTACATCAATTAAAGAGGAAACAGAAGACAATGAAGATGCGAAAATCTATGAGCAGGTAAAAGGAGAAGAAGGTTATCTGGATTGGAGAGGGCATCATTACCGGATTGAGGAGAGTAAGCTCGCAAAGGATTCTGTAACACGCGGTTATATGTTAACGATAGTTGATATCACAGAGATCATGGAACAGAATCGCATTATGAAAGAACTGGTGGAACAGGCAGAGGCTGCGAATCAGGCGAAGACAGCATTTGTATCGAATATCTCGCATGAGATCAGGACACCGATGAATTCCATTGTGGGAATTACAGAGGTTATGCTTCGTAAGGAACATGAGCCGCAAGAACAGGAATATCTGATGAATATTCAAAGTTCCGGGCAGGCATTACTTACAATCATTAATGATGTTCTTGATTTTTCTAAAATGGAATCCGGAAAAATGCAGTTGTACATAGAGCCGTATGATACTCTTTCTCTGTTTCATGATATGAAAATGACGTTTGAAAATCGAATTGGAGAGAAACCGATTGAATTGCTTTATGATATTGATCAGAATCTTCCTTGTGTCCTGAAAGGGGATATGGGACGTATCCGGCAGATTATTATGAATCTGGTAAGTAATGCAATTAAGTACACTAACCAGGGTTATGTGAAATTCTCCGTGCAGATGAAACAAAGACAGGAAGATTCAGTTACTTTATATTATGAGGTAGAAGATAGTGGAATGGGTATCCGTAAGGAAAATCAGAAGATTTTATTTGATTCCTTCCAACGTGTGGATCTCAAGAAGAACCGGCGCATTGAAGGGACAGGGCTTGGTCTGACAATATCCAGAGATCTGGTGAATATGATGGGAGGAACCATTGGAGTTGAGAGTGAATACGGAAAAGGAAGTAAATTCTATTTTACGATTACACAGGAGATTGTGAATGCCACGCCAATATCGGAAGTGGATTATGAACAGCGGCATAGTAGTGTGTTAGAAAGGGAAGCTGAGAGTATGTTTGCAGCCCCAGAGGCACATGTACTGTTAGTAGATGATAATCAGATGAATTTAGTTGTTGCAAAGGCACTGTTGGAACCTTTGCAGATGCAGATTGATACAGCGGATAATGGAGCACAGGCAGTTGAATTAGTACAGACGCAAGATTATGATCTGGTGCTCATGGATCACATGATGCCAGTGATGGATGGAGTGGAAGCAACAAAGAGGATTCGACAGTTAATGAATCCGAAGTATCAGACTTTGCCGATCATTGCATTAACAGCAAATGCGATGGTGGACGCAAGAGAAGAATTCCAACAGGCAGGTATGAATGGTTTTGTTGCAAAACCGATTGATTTTCACGCAATCTGTAAGCAATTGAAACAGTGGCTGCCGAAAGAATGCATACAGGAAGTTACCAAAGAAGAAGCAAGAGAGATGATTGTGGCAGGTAATGTAGAGGAAAGCGTGAAGCAGGATGAGCAGATGGAATGGAATTGGAAGGACGGATTGCAATATTGTGGAACGGAGAAAGTCCTGCGTCGGACAATGAAAATATTCTATCAGATGATTGACAGTAAGACGAGCAGGATAGAGCAGTGCTTACAGGAAGGACTGATCCGGGATTACACAATTGAAGTGCATGCATTAAAGAGTTCAGCATTGCTGATCGGAGCGGTTCGATTATCTGAAATGGCAAAGGAATTAGAAGCCTATGGTAATGCGGAAGATATTGCAGCATTAGAAGAGAAGACAGATGCAATGCTATCCATGTACCAAAGTTTCAAGGATAAGCTTCGTCCGTTTGTGGAAGAGGAAGAAGAGAACACAGAGGATATGGCTACGAAACAACAGGCAATGGAATGGCTGCAACAAATGTATAATAGTGTAGAGCAGTTTGATATGGATGCCGTAGATCAGATTATGGAATGTATTAATCAACATTGCATGCCGGAGTGTATTGCGGATGATGTGGAACAGCTACGGGTATATGTGGCAGATGTTGCAATGGAAGATATCATGCATTTGGCAGAGCAAATGATGGGGAAATTACGGGAGTAAAAGGAGGAGAGTGGAATGTCAGAACATGCAGGTGAATTTATTATTTTGATGGAAGAGCAGAGTTATCTGGGAACATCCTTTGAGAAGGCATTCGAAAAGAAGGGAACAAAGGCAACAGTTATGCATGTGAGCAAGGACAGCGTGGAGGCGATTCAGGAGAAGGCGAAAGCCCTTATTATCTGTACGAGTACAGAATTGTTACATAAGGTTGTCAGTGTGAAAGTGATCATGGATCAGGCAATTAAGAATAATGTCAGTGTTTTTGCAATGGGAAATGTCGAAGAACTGGATGTATTGTGGAAAACACTTCCGAAGCAGATGGTTATGGATATATTTGTCCGTCCGATCAATATGGGTGAGATGGTGGATAGTATCTGTAAACAGATTGATGAGATTGAAAAGAGAGAGAAAAAGAAGATTTTAGCTGTGGATGATTCGGGTGTTGTACTTCGGAATATTAAGAGTTTGTTAGAGGATCGATATCAGGTTGTGCTGGCGAATTCAGGAGCACTGGCGATTAAATATCTTGCGTTAAATACACCGGATCTGATATTATTAGATTATGAGATGCCAATTGTAGATGGCAAACAGGTAATGCAGATGATCCGGGAAGATTCCGAGTCGGCAAAGATTCCAATCATTTTTCTGACGGGGAAGAACGATGCGCAGACGGTTATGCAGGTTATGGAGTTGAAGCCGGAAGGGTATCTGCTTAAGACGATGGAACCGGGAAAATTACACGCAGCAATTGATGATTTTTTTCTGAAACAGTCATTGGAAGGTTAGATAATATATAGAAAAAGGGCCTTTTTTCCAATACGTTGGTGATGTGGAAAGGGCCCTTATCTACTGTTACGCTGAAAGATCAGCATAATAGGTTACTGATTAACAACCGAAGTTAAAATATCTGCAAATGGTATTAAATAACTCGGAACAGCTATTGAATCTAAAGCACATAGTTTCGTCCTCCTTATTTTTATTTGTATGTTCAGCTGATTACAAAATGAATTGTAACAATTTTGTAACATTTAAACAATAGGAGGCAGCTGGTAAGAATGGAAGAAACTACTAGTTCTACATATAGAATTATTAAAAGGAGAAAAGGACAATGGAAGACAAGATTGTAATTCGTGCGTATAAGAAAGCGGATATTGCTGCGATGGTGGATATCTGGAATGAGGTCGTAGAAGAAGGTGTGGCATTTCCACAGGAGGAGTATTTGACAGAGGAAAGCGGAGCTGATTTTTTTGCGGGGCAGACATATTGCGGTGTGGCAGAGAATGTGGAAGATGGAACAATCTTAGGATTATACATTCTGCACCCGAATAATATAGGAAGATGCGGACATATCAGTAATGCCAGCTATGCAGTAGCATCGAAGAGCCGGGGATTTCACATTGGAGAAAAGCTGGTTAAAGATTGTGTGGAGCAGGCAGGGTTGCATGGATTCCGTGTGCTTCAATTTAATGCGGTTGTTGCTTCGAATATTCATGCAAGACATTTGTATGAACGAATCGGTTTTCATCAGTTAGGTGTGATTCCAGGAGGATTCCGGCTAAAGAATGGAGAGTATGAAGATATCTGCCCGTATTATATCGAGGTGGGTGAGAAAGTACGTTAGGTTTACTTTATGGGAAATGAATCAGATATATAGTGGGTTTTGCATATTAATGAAAATGACACCCTGGTCATCATGGAAAAGTGATGGTCAGGGTGTTCTTGTTGGAGGTATGACGTGTGGATGTTCTATAGAGTGTGTCAGTTGAGGTGAAAGAGAGTGTTTTCCCTTCAGCTGAGGTGGCATCAATATAGCAGGGAAGCGTCACACGCATGCCGGCAGGGAAATAGGTTCGCACTGATAAAACATCATAGGAATCGATGTCTGCATAATAGTCCACTGGCTGCATTGTGTAGAAACCGCCATCTTCATCCTCTGCGTAAAGGGAGGGATGAAAAGGAGATGGTTTTGTATAAAGATTATCTATTTGAATCATGACTTTGTAATTATCATCATTCGGATCTTCTACACCGGCCGGAAGATCTGAGGCGGAAACAAGTTCTGGTTCGCTCATGACCTGAAAGGTCTGATTGGTGTACATCTGGACTTCATACATATGCTCGTTATAATAGGAGTACATACATGGAATTTCAATGATGAGAGCGATCAGAAGGAGGATGTTGATTCCTAACTTATGAAATAGCCATTGTATTATTTTTCTTATGAAACTTATAGCAACTGATGTACCGTTCATTATTCTGTCACCTCCAATTGATCAATCTGGTAAGATTCTAAAAGGTTGGTTGATTCATAGTTGGTATGTTGAATGAGAAGATTTGCAATATCTCCGCCTTTCACTAAGAAATATACGGTTCCCTTGGGATATTCAAAGTCGGAACTCGTTCCGGTTGTCTGGCGCCATTCGTAGTCTTTGTCACCCTGTGCTTTTGCGATATCGTATGCATCGATCGGTTGGAGATACTCCCCGGATTGTGTACATAGATAAGGAGTGATATCGTCATATCCTAAGGAACGACTTAGCTGATTGTCATCGATTATATCCTCTGCTGCTGCATCTGGTTCTGACAAGGTATAGGAGATACCGATCAATTGATATCCGTCGGGAATCTGATAACAGGCATCCGTGACAACGGACATAGACTGAATCGTCAGTTCATAGCGATAATGGTCTTCCGTTTCAAAAGACAGGGGCTCTCCCATGGAGGCAGGAACAGGCGCAATAACTTGAGAAAGACAGTTTTCTTTTTGTTTGGCACGAATATTGTATTGTGTGGCAAAGAAAGGAACGATAAATGCAAGTACGATCAAGACAAGAAGAAGGGCAGTAAGTTTGCGATTCTTTTTGAAAGCAACAGAACGCACATTTTCTGTGTGAGACTGCCGGGAGGTGCGTATGCTGGCAGTTTTACCTTGTTCAATGGTATTACTTGTCTGGGAATAATCGGAATTTAGAGAGTCATCGAAATCATCTTCTTCGTCACCATAGAGATCGTCATCAGTTTCAGAATAATCATAGGTATCCGCTGACGTATCGTATGCGGAATCTATCCGGTAATAGGTGGAACATTTCGGACATAAGCCGGTATAGGTATCGTAGTCAAAACGTTTGCCACAATTGCGACATGTTACTTTCATAGGTATCTCCCTTGTTTATAATAAATTCAAGAATATCTTTGGTATTCTCAATTGTATTATACCGAATATGTATCAGAAAAGCTATGAGGAATATGTAAAAACATATCAAAAAAGATCATAAATCTGGCTATAGGATTTGCCTATAGCTGGCTATTTGAATTTCCTAGTGGACAAGTAGGAAATAGCGTGGTAGTATAAACCTTGTAAACAGGTAGGAAATAAGAAATGGAGAGTGAAAGCTATGAGATTTGTGAAATTCAATAATCATGTAGCACTGTATCATTCGATGTGTAGGTGTTGCAACGGGTAAGAATACAAGAGTAACTTAAGGAAACATTCAATAATAAAAATATAGAGTGGCAGGGCCACAGAAAGAGGTACGATTATGAGTAAGAAACCATATGCAGAAAGAAATTTAAAATTTGAGACATTACAGTTACATGTAGGACAGGAGCAGCCGGATCCAGTGACAGACGCAAGAGCAGTTCCAATCTATCTGACATCATCTTATGTATTCCATAACAGCCAGCATGCAGCCGATCGCTTCGGTCTTCGTGATGCAGGTAACATTTACGGAAGATTGACGAACCCAACCGAAGATATTTTTGAGCAGAGAATCGCAGCATTAGAGGGTGGTGTAGCAGCATTAGCAGTTGGTTCTGGTGCAGCAGCATTAACTTATGCAATTCAAGGCGTTGCTCATGCAGGAGATCACGTTGTAGCAGCAAAGAATATTTACGGTGGTACTTATAACCTGTTAGCACATACACTTCCAGATTATGGAATTGAGGCAACCTTTGTAGATCCATTTGATTATGATGCAATTAAGGCAGCAATCAAAGACAATACTAAGGCAATTGAGATTGAGACATTGGGTAATCCGAATTCAGAGGTTGTGGATATTGAGAAGATCGCAAACATTGCACATGAAGCAGGTATTCCATTGATCGTAGATAATACATTTGCAACTCCTTATCTGGTTCGCCCGATTGAGTATGGCGCAGATATCGTAGTACATTCTGCAACCAAGTTCATTGGTGGTCACGGAACAACGATTGGTGGTGTCATCATTGACAGTGGTAAGTTTGACTGGACAGCAAGCGATAAGTTCCCATGGTTGACAGAGCCAAACGTATCTTACCATGGAGTTTCCTTCGCAAAGGATTGCGCTCCGGCAGCGTTTGTTACATACATTCGTGCGATCTTACTTCGTGATACAGGAGCAACGATCTCGCCGGTACATTCTTTCATTTTCCTTCAGGGATTGGAGACATTATCTCTTCGTGTAGAGCGTCATGTAGAAAATGCATTAAAGGTAGTACAGTATCTGAAGGATCAGCCGTTGGTAGAGAAGGTAAATCATCCTTCTATTTCAACAGATCCAGAGCAGCAGGCACTTTATAAGAAGTACTTCCCAAATGGTGGTGGATCTATCTTCACATTTGAGATCAAGGGTGATGCCAAGAAGGCACAGCAGTTTATTGATGAGTTGGAGTTGTTCTCTCTGCTTGCTAATGTTGCCGATGTGAAGTCGTTAGCGATTCACCCAGCATCTACTACGCATTCAGAGTGCAATGAGGCTGAGCTGTTGGATCAGGGTATCAAGCCAAATACGATTCGTCTTTCTATCGGAACAGAGAATATTGACGATATCATTGAAGATCTTGACGAGGCATTCAAGGCGATTCAGTAAATAAAATAGATCTTTCTGGGTATATTAATTATAATTGCGAAATGAAAAAGGGTTACCGGATTACAGGTAACCTTTTTTCGACGTGTGCGCCTAGCGGCGCACGTTTCTAACGGGTTAAAGTCCCGAATCCGCCCGGTAGTGGGAAGGATATAGCCGAAAGCAAGGGTATCCATCGTGAGG
>CACWQE010000089.1 GCA_902762905.1 uncultured Lachnospiraceae bacterium
TTCCAAAGAGGGGCATTTGCGACTGTCAGCACTTAATAAGTGCGTAGCACGAATTTAGTGCTGCTACTGGAGCAATTAAGTGCGAACGGCCCCGGCTTGAAACCAATTTTTCTAGGCCATTGCGTCCGTCAGACACCAGCGTCAAATTCTTACGCTGTAGAAGAGTTTGAAGGAGGAAGAAATGGGTTTAAATGATACACCGGCAGGTAACCGTATACAGATTGGTTTCTTTGGAAGAAGAAATGCAGGCAAATCCAGTCTGGTCAATGCAGTGACAGGACAGCAATTGTCCGTTGTGTCAGAGTATAAGGGAACAACGACCGACCCGGTATATAAAGCAATGGAATTGCTGCCATTAGGGCCTGTTATGATCATAGATACACCGGGAATGGATGATGAAGGAGAGCTGGGAGAACTTCGTATCGAGAAGACTAAGCAGGTGCTGCGTAAGATTGATATCGCAATTCTTGTGGTGGATGGAAATGTGGGGCTTACACCGATAGAGGAAGAGTTTGTTGCTATGTTGAAAGCAAGAAAGGTTCCGTATATCATTGTTTATAATAAGGCGGATATTGCGGTTGAGAAGGATATGCAGGGAGAACCGGGTATATGGGTAAGTGCTGTGACAAAGCAGGGTATTACGGAATTGAAGGAGAAAATTGCACATCTTGTGAAGGTGGAAGACTCCAGATTTCAGATTGTAGGTGATCTGTTACATCCGTTGGATTTTGTTGTATTGGTCATTCCGATTGATTCAGCGGCACCGAAGGGACGGCTTATACTGCCACAGCAACAGGTGATCCGGGATATATTAGAAGCAGGGGCAATTCCGGTTGTGACAAGAGATACGGAATTGCGCCAGACACTGAAACGATTAGGTACGAAGCCTTATATGGTGATTACAGATAGTCAAGCATTTAAACAGGTGGCAGCCTGTACGCCAGACGATATATATCTGACTTCTTTTTCAATCCTGATGGCACGATGGAAAGGATTTTTGTCAACTGCAGTACAGGGTGTTGGTGTGTTATCACAGATTAAGGATGGAGATAAGATCCTGATCGCGGAAGGCTGTACGCATCATCGTCAGTGTGAGGATATAGGCACAGTAAAGCTGCCGCAATGGATTCGCTCTTATACCGGCAGGGAACCGGAATTTGTATTCTGTTCGGGAACGGAATTTCCGGAAGATCTGCATGCATTTAAGCTGGTTGTACATTGCGGAGGCTGTATGCTCAATGAAAAAGAAATGCGCTACCGCATGCAGACCGCAGTAGCGCAGCAGATACCATTTACCAATTACGGAATCCTGATCGCACATATGAATGGTATTTTGGAAAGAAGCATAGAAGCTATACTGGTTCTTTCATAAGAGACATATACCGGGCACCGACGAAGTCCCAGTTGATCAGATGAAACCAATTGTCGACATAGTCTGCCCGGCGGTTCTGGTATTGCAGATAATAGGCATGCTCCCACACATCAATGCAAAGCAGTGGAGTGACGGTGGCAGAGATCGGGGTATCCTGATTCGGGGTGGCGATGATCTCCAATGACTTGTTGGATAGAATCAGCCACGCATAGCCGGAACCAAACTGATTTACCGCAGCACCGGATAATTCTGCCTTGAACTGGTCGATAGAACCAAATGCAACATTGATTGCAGCTGCAAGATGATCGGTTGGCAGTTCGCTGTCGGAACAATTCATACAGGTAAAATATAGCTCATGATTATAGACGCCGCCCGCATTATTACGGATAGAGGTCTTGGCTTCATTTGGAAGGGCTTCCGTATCGGTTAATAATTCTTCTAAGGACATGTTCTGCAGATTCGGATAATTCTTTAGTATTTCGTTTAATTTATTCACATATGCGACATAGTGCTTGTCGTGGTGAAATCTTAATATTTCGCAAGATAAAAATGGTTCCAATGCGGTATAAGCATATGGCAATTTCTCAACTTCAAATGGATAATGCATAGAAACTCCTTTCTTGTCATCAAATGTATTATGCTCCTATTTAGAATATGTGAAAGTGGAAAAAGTATGCATTTCTTAAGGACAGATTCTATTTATTACAAAAAAATTGCGAAAATGTAATACTTTTGTTATAATTGTATCTATATGTAAATGAGGAAGACCTTGTACTTAAGAAGAGCAGGAGGAAGTGTACAATGGCAACGATAGCGGAGAAGAGTAGAACGAAGGATATTATTGACCGGTTGCAGAGTATATTGGATACGGCATCTCCCGTGCCGTTAGCATCGGGAAAGGTGACGATATATAAGGACGAAGTACAGTCGCTTTTAACCGAGTTAGCATCACAGATCGAGATTGAATTAAAGACATATCATGAAGTAAATGACCGCAAGGGTAAGATTATCAACGAAGCAAAGAAAGAAGCAGAGAAGATTATCTATGAGGCAGAACATTCTGCGAGCCGTATGCGTGTGAATAAGCGGACAACGAATGTAGCACCGATCAATTACGACGAGCTGACAGAGGAAGAGCGTGGAGCACTTACCAATGCCAATGAGATCTATGGAGCATCGCTCATTTATACCGATGAGATGCTCAATGAAGTCAATCAGTTGATTGAGACAGCTTATCAGAATATACAGACGGATTATCAGACGATTCTTCAGAATATGGAACAGAAGATGAGTATTATTGCTGCTAACCGCGCAGAGCTGATGGATGGGTTGCAGGAGATGGATACGGCAGACCGTAGCCAGCAGATTGTGGAGATTGGACATCTGCTGTCAGATGAGTTATATAATGCCAGAATGCGGAATCATGTTGGTGGGGATCAATATGACGATGGAAGTGTACAGCTTAGTATGGATTTCCAGCAGATGCAGGAAGAGCGGGCGCGCATGGCAGAAGAGAAGGCAGAACAGGCGGCCGAGCAGGCACTTGCAGCTGAGACAAAGTCTGCACAGGTAGAAGCAGCACTTGCGAATATGATGGCGGAACGTGATGCACTTGCACTGAAAGTGGCACAGATCCAGAAGGAGAAAGAAGCACTGGCAAATACTGTCCAGAATGCAGCAGTAGCAGCAACACAGGCAGTTGCAGAGGCAGCAGCGGCAGAAGAAGACGAGGAAGAATACGAGATCGTCTATGTAACAGAGGATGAATTAGAAGAAGGCGAAGAATACGAGATTGAGTATGTGGACGAGGATGAATTAGAAGAGGGCGAAGAATACGAGATCGAGTATGTGGAGGAAGAAGCAGAGCAAGAAACAGCGGCTGCCGGTATGGAAAATGGGACAGAGCCGGAAATGCAGCCGGAGGAAGAGTCGGAACCGGATACAGTGCAGGCATCTGTGATGCAAGAGGATATAGTTACAGCAAAGCAGGATACGACAGAGGAAGATACAAAGGAAACAGCGGCACCGGTGTCAGATGCAAAGAATACGCGTGCTGATGTTGCAGCAACAAAGAAGACTGATGGTGATGTAGATAGCGAAGTGCTTCCATTGATTCCTCATTTTAAGAAGTCAGAGAAGATCACAAGTGTTCCTTCGGAACGGATTGCTAAGATGGCAGACACTGTTACTACAGATCCAAAGTACAGAGGTTTGATCAGTAAAGCAGTCGACGACAAGAAGGTAGAAGAAGGTCAGAATACAGAAGCAGGAGATTCTGCACAGACAGATTCTGCAGCAGAACAGAATCCGCCAGTCCAGAGAGGAAAGAAGAATAGACGTTCCAAGAAACGGCAGGCGATGGCTGTGAAAAATGCAGAATCAGTAGAGAAAGATACCGATATCAAGAAGGACGAGAATGGACAGGAATATGTTCAGGCGACAATGAAGTTTGATGATCATTTTGAGATAATGGAGTTTTAACATGGATTATCAATTATTCAAACGTGAGATCAATTATTATGAGACAGATAAAATGCAGGTCGTGCATCATTCAAATTATATTAGATATTTAGAAGAATGCAGGATGGATTTCATGAAACAGATCGGATTGGATTATGCACAGATCGAGCAGGCAGGTTTAATGATTCCGGTGTTAAGTGTTAGTTGCAATTATGTAAGCCCGGCAAGATTTGGTGATACGATCTGTATTGTGCCAAAGATAGAGAAATTTCATGGCGTGAAATTTGAGATGAGTTACAGGATCTATTCGGAGGATTTTTCGGTGCTGCATAATGAAGCACAGAGTGCACATTGCTTTGTGAATCTTAATTTTCAACCGGTACGGTTAAAACGAGAATATCCACATATTTATGAGACGATGCAAAGCCTAGTGGGTGTGGAATTGTGGAAAGAACCAGTAAGGTAGATGATTTAGAAGTGAACAGCAGAGTATCTTTTGTAAGATCATTTTAGGTATACGTATAGACGAAAAAAGGACGAATACCATATCATGTATAGATATGGATTCGTCCTTTTGCGTTACATGTATTCAGATAAATTAAGTGGAACGTGTCTTGCTATGGACACATAGGCACTGCTCCTGCGTTCTATTAAGAATTGTCTTATTCTTCACTGGTATCATCGGTTATAAGTAATTCGCTTCCGTCTGTTAATTCACCGTCGTCGTTGAGAACAGATACGGTTTTGAAGTACCAGTTAATTCCTCCGGTGATTGTAGCGTCATCTAAAGTGGAATTCTTCTTGCCAATGATATCGCCGGTATTAGTTTCAATCTCTCCATCAAATACATTAAAGGAGCCGTTCAGGATACTGGCACGGGCATCATTGATAAGGGAAATGGTCTCTTCGTCATTTAATGTGTCCGAAAGGCCGGTAATGTCAACAAGGCCTTCTTTCATACCACCATAGTAATTCTCACCTGTCCACTTACCTTCTATTACACTTTGCACGGCCTGGGTATAATAAGCAGACCAGTTCCAGATAACACTGCAAAGAGTGGCATCCGGGGTATCCTTGCTCATATCAGAATTATATCCGATTCCCCATACATCATGTTCGGTGGCAACCTGCTGTGGGAAAGAGGTATCACAATGCTGTGCTAATACATCACATCCGGCATCAACGAGATCTTCGGCGTATTGTTTCTCCTTGTCCATATCAAACCAGCTGTTCGTAATGCGGACATAGATCTTGGCATCTGGATTCACAGAGTACACACCAAGTGCAAACGCATCAATACCGCCGGTTACTTCTGAATTATTGATATCCTGTGCAGCTACATATCCGATCTTGTTTGTCTTTGTCTTCCTGCCGGCAGCGATTCCAGACAGGTAACGGGCCTGATAAATGCGCCCAAAATAATTCGTGAAGTTTTTGCCATTTGACATATAACCGGTGCCGTGTGCAAAGAAGACATCCGGATTCTCTTCGGCCATCTCGGCGGTCACATTCATATATCCCCAGCTCGTTGTGAAGATGATCTGGCATCCCTCGTCAATGCAATCCTAAATTGCCTGTCGGGTCTCATCTTCATTGGAATCATCCACATTGATCTTACGGATGATCTGATCGGATGACAATCCAAGATTATCCTGCATTCCCTGAATACCAAGATCGTGTGTATAAGTATAGCCACTGCCTTCTGCCGGATCAGTAAGATGAATAACACCAACCTTCAGATCCTCTTTGGGAATAGCGGTTCCAATATAAGATGTGGAATCACTATCTGATTCGTCCTGATGGATGTCATAGCCTTCATTAGTAATGATGTCATCATATGTCTTAGAACTGCCGCATCCGGTTAAGCAGGAAATTCCTACGACAAGACAGAGTGCGGAACGTAAAATTCGTTGTAATGAATGTTTGATCATACAAGTGCCCCCTTTATATTCGGTTATCAAAATTGAAGTTTGACATTGTCAATAAATATTTTATCAGTTTTTGTGTATTTTGTCAAAATAATATGTCGGATTTGGATGGTTTTTTCATAAAAAAGGTGGTACAATAGGAAAAATATCAGTAAAGATACATAGAATTAGAAAGGCATACGGAGGATAGGCTTATGAAAAAGAAGATGTTAGCATTAGCGTTGGTTCCATTATTGACAATGGGAATCTTGATTATGATTTTTACGAATACGACAATCCGCAAGCAGATGGTGGATGATGTAGAGAATAATTTGAAAGGCGTGGCTACAGCGTATAAGGCAGCGTATGAACAGAATTCCGGTGATTATATGCAGGCAGATGATGGACAGATCTGGAAGGGGGCCTATAACATTTCCCAATCAGAAGATCTTGCTGATTCTATTCGGGAAGAATCCGGAGTAGATGTTATGTTTTGTTATGGTTCGGAACGTGTTGTTACTTCCATGGTAGATAAGAACGGTGAGCGTATCACAGGTTCCGAGGTCGGTGATAATATTGTAAAACAGGTTCTTAAGAATGGCAAAGCGGTATTTACTAAGAATGTGCTGGTTGAAGATAAGGATTATTATGGATATTACCTTCCTGTTTTTCAGAATGGCAGTGATGAGGTTGTCGGCATTATCTTTGCCGGTGAATCTGCTACGGCAGCGAATACAACATATAATTCCATTGTGAAAGTAATATTAGGACTTATCGTCATATTGGTTGTATTGTTTACGGCTACCAGTATTTTGATCTCGTACCGGATCAGTGCAGGTATTGAAGCGGGAACGAAAGCAGTCAAAGAAGTAGCAGCAGGCAATCTGACTGTAGAGGTACCGGCACAGTATCTGCATAAGAAGGATGTGACAGGAGATCTGTGTAGAGCGGTTGATAGTATGAAGAATGAATTGCGTTTTATTATTGAGGATATCAATAATCATGCGCAATCTCTGATCAATTCTGCGGAGAACTTAGATGGCAATGCACAGAGTACTCTGAACACAGTTGGTAATGTGGATCGTGCGGTCAATGATATTGCGGAGGGAGCTAACTCGCAGGCAAAGGATGCTATGCGTGCGACGGAAAATGTGGCATTGATGGGAGATATGTTAGCATCAACTAGCGAAGAGGTAGAACGTTTGAATGATAATGCAGCATTTATGAAACAGGCAAGTGCACAGGCGACGGAATCATTAGCACAGTTGAAACAGATCAATGATGAAGTTATGCAGTCAATCCGTCAGATTAACGAGCAGACACATCGGACGAATGAATCTTCACAGCGTATCAAAGAGGCAACGAATATTATCAGTAATATATCAGAGGAAACAAGCCTGTTATCTCTGAATGCATCCATTGAAGCAGCAAGAGCGGGCGAACAAGGTCGAGGATTTGCAGTTGTTGCCAATGAGATCCAGCATTTAGCAGAACAGACTGGAGAGTCGACCGAATCAATTGCAAGTATGGTGAATGAATTGATAAATGACTCAGACCAGGCAGTGGATACGATGGAGAAGGTACATGATATTATCGTAGAGCAGAGTAAGCATGTAGAGCAGACGGAAACGATTGTTCAGAAAGTGATCAAAGGAATTGAGACGTCTATTCATTCCATCGCATCGATTGAAGAAAAGAGTGCCCGTCTGAATACAGCAAAAGAAGAGATTATTGATGTGGTAGAGAACCTGTCGGCAATTGCAGAGGAGAATGCCGCTAACACAGAAGAGACTTCCGCTGCAACAACTGAAGTTGCTGAGAGTTTCAATGATGTAACGGCATCTGCAGATGAACTTAAGAAGGTTGCGTATGGTATTGCGGAGACGATGGGAACGTTCCATCTCGACGACGCATAAAACTTATCCCCTTGCACAGCGTAAGTGAAACGAACGTGCGAAACATTCAGGTTATGAATCGGTTGTTTGGGATATAACATATCATCGCAGGCACGCTCTCGCTACTCATCACTCGCAGCGGTACTAGGCTCGAAAACACCTCGCAGCGCTGCTCTCTTTCGCACTAGAGTTCATGCCTTGCATT
>CACWQE010000090.1 GCA_902762905.1 uncultured Lachnospiraceae bacterium
CATTGCTTAGCATCCGCTACTGGAGCAATTAAGTGCGAACGGCCCCGGCTTGGAACCAATTTTTCTAGGCCGGAGCGTCCGTTTGGCACATCTGTCCGTCACTTACGCTGTGCAAGGGGATTAGAGCATCTTGTTGATCATTGCCAACACTTCTTCTCCCAACTCCTTAGAAAGCTTCTGTGCATCCTCCAATGAGGTTCCCTTTACACCATAGTAGAATTTAACCTTTGGCTCTGTTCCTGATGGTCTTACACACAACCATGCAGAATCGCTCATATCATAGTAAAGTACGTTAGAATTTGGAAGACCCGTTGTGGTCACCTCACCGGTTGCAAGATTCTTAATTGTGTCTTTCTTATAATCTCTTGCAGATAATACTTCGTACTTGCCAATCTTAGCAGGTGTATTCTCTCTTAATGTATTCATGATCTCCTGAATCTTAGCAAGACCTTCGATACCCTTCAAAGATACAGACTGGATTGCATCGATGCAATATCCGTACTTCTCATACATGTCAAGCATAGCATCCCATAATGTCTTACCCTGACTCTTATAATATGCTGCTGCTTCACACAGTGCCATTGTTGCAACAATCGCATCTTTATCTCTTGCGTGTGTTCCAATCAGGCAGCCATAACTTTCCTCAAATCCAAACAGATATGTTCCCTTTCCGGTTGTCTCAAAGTTAAGAATCTGCTGTCCGATATATTTGAATCCGGTTAATACTTCGATTAACTTGATATTGTATCCCTTAGCAATCTCATCTGCCAGATTAGAAGTAACGATCGTCTTGATCAATGCACCATCTTCTGGAAGAGAACCTTCCGTTGCAAGCTTCTGGCTGATCTCATACTCTGCAAGAAGACATCCTGACATATTACCGGTTAAAGTAATATATTCGCCTGACTTGGTATCCTTTACATATACACCAAGACGGTCTGCATCCGGGTCTGTTGCAAGCACCAGATCTGCATCCTTTTCCTTTGCAAGTTTCAATGCAAGTTCAAATGCTTCCGCTGCCTCTGGATTCGGATAGCTGACTGTTGGAAATTCACCATCCGGCAATTCCTGCTCTGGAACTACATAGACATTCTCAAATCCAATCTCTTTCAACACTCTTCTTGCCGGAATATTACCAGTTCCATGAAGTGGTGTATATACGATCTTAATATCTTTACCATACTTATCGATACAATCCTGATGGATGACTAACTTCTTAAGCTCTGCAATATAATCATCATCTACTTCTTTGCCGATGGTTACAAATAAGCCAGCCTTGATTGCTTCTTCCTTATCCATCGTTTTACAGGTAGACAGATCTGTAATCGCCTTAACCTCACTCATAATACCTGTATCATGTGGAGGTGTGATCTGTGCACCATCTTCCCAGTATACTTTGTATCCATTATATTCTGGTGGATTATGGCTCGCTGTTACATTAATACCTGCAATACATCCCAAATGGCGAACTGCATAAGACAGCTCTGGTGTAGGACGTAATGACTCAAAACGATATGCTTTAATTCCATTGGCAGCCAAACAAAGTGCCGCTTCCTCTGAAAACTCCGGTGACATTCTACGGGAATCATATGCAATTGCAACTCCCTTGTTCTCACCACCCTGCTTCTTAATGTAATTAGCAAGTCCCTGTGTTGCGCGTCTTACTACATAAATGTTCATGCGATTGATTCCGGCTCCAATAATGCCGCGAAGTCCTGCTGTACCAAACTCCAGATCCGCATAGAATCTTTCCTTAATCTCATTCTCATTATCCCGGATTGACTCTAGTTCTTTCTTTGTGTCTGCATCAAAATACGGATTGCTTAACCACTCTTCGTAAATCTTCTTGTAATCCATGCTCATGCTATAACTCCTTTCACGTCTTGCATTTATGTAATGATTCCATCATTCTATCAAACTGGTAATGGAAATCAATTCATCATATTGTAACGGGACATCCTTCCCATCATCTGTAAAATTGACAGTATAACTTTTTGATAAAAAGCCCGTCTGACTCAAAGTAATTATATGACTTCCCGTTACTTTTGTAAAGGAAATCGGGGCAATTCCTAAATATTCTCCATCAAAATAAACACTCACACCTGCAGGTGCCGAAACAGTAACTTTATTATTCGTCTTAGCTCCTTCCGCCGATGTAACGTCTTTTACACCAGAGTCAGATGTTGTACTACTCTCTGTCGTTACTGCTTGTGTCGTTGCCTCGCTTGTTCCATTCTGTGTCGTAGCAGTTGTGTTTGTTGACGTATTCTCCGTTGAACTTTCATCTTCCTTCTGTAATGTGTATTCCTTGATCTTATATGCATAATTTACATTAAATGATGCACTATAACTTTCATATCCGTCCGCAATGATATCTATCTTATGCTTACCAAATGTAACTTCCACAGCACCTTCCGTATTCACCCTGCGTTTATCGATATACACTGCAGCATCCGAAGGGGTTA
This sequence comes from uncultured Lachnospiraceae bacterium, assembly GCA_902762905.1. GTDB lineage: Bacteria > Bacillota > Clostridia > Lachnospirales > Lachnospiraceae > CAG-590. The sequence goes on from CACWQE010000090.1 coordinate 2,466, forward strand.
CTTTAAATAAGATCGACCCTGTCTCTTTCGGTTCAATCGCAATATCCGCAAGTGATAAATCCGTTTCCTGATTCTTAACTACTTTAACTTCTTTCGTACCAGAATCTTCTCCCTTTGCAATTCGCAATGTATAGATTCCCTCACGAACCGTCAAAAGCATGTCCTCTGTTACCGGTACAATGACATCATATCCAATCTCTACCATACCGCCGATATAAGACGCATAATCCGAAAGTCTTACATACCCATGTCCTAACTCCACGTAGACGGAATACACCATATTATTATATAACCAAAGCGTGATCTTATCTTCAGAACAGATCTCATCCAATCCAATCTCTGTGTTATCAGAAAATGCACACACAGACGGATTCATATAATATGTAGTACCATTTGCCTGAATGGTATTCTTCAACGGATCCACAACTGCGCCTTCCACACCCTTCAACTGTTGAACACTATCCTCATTGCTCAAACAAAGAGACACTACTTTATCTTTATTTGCATCATACACCAGATTCACCAGACTCCCCAGCTCTACCTGTGTCATAGTGATCACCTGATCGTATGCATCTTTGACATCTGCTCCGCCTGTATATGAAAGTTCTTTTTCGTCTTCGCTTCCCATCTCTTTAATTGTGATCTTCTCGTTGACATCATCTATGTTACACACAATCGCAAACACTGACAGATTCTGTGCCGGTTCTTCTTCCTCGTCATAGGTTGGCACTTGTACCTGACTGCCACATGCTGTAATTGTACATGCCCCAATTGTCAGCAAAAATGCACACAATAACATTCTAAACGACTTACTATATTGTTGTATCTTTTGTATCTTCATACTCCTACTCTCGTTTCACTTTTTTTCGCATGAACGCCACTTTTTTTGCGTTTACTCGCAAACCCGCTCGTTCCGAGCTCCCCCGATTGCTCTGCAATCTTGTTTGCTCGTTAATGAGCCTAGGAAACCAAATGTCTGCTTTGCAGCCGCTTGGTTTCCTCCAAGGCTCATTACATTATAAACTATTTCATAGGGAATGGAAACCCCAATAGCTTGACAGCATTTCCTGTTTTTCCTGCTCCTGCAAAATGACAGTCTGCAGCTTTTCCAAATACTTAGGCGACATAAATGCCTTGTTTGAATTATAGTAATTATTTGCAATCTTCCAGAATTTTTCCGGATAAGCAAACAATATATACAAATAATAATAATCTTCCTTTTCCAGGGAGATTTCCTTGCTATATGTCTGTAAGATATCCTCCAACAGCACCAGATCAAAATGATTCTTCTCCATCGCTTTTCGTGCAAACTGATATAGATCTTCTAACTGGTTACCTTTTGAAAAGCGTTCAAAATGAACGATCGCTGTTGTATCCTCCCCTAAAATAACATTATGGTGGTTATAACTACCATGACAGATTCCGTAATGCCGCTGCCAGACAGAATGCATGGAAATACCATTTTCCCCTGCGACCATCTGTTCTAACATATCCACACATTCCATTCCTTTTTGCAAATATTGTTCCGCCACCTTTTGGAATGTCATTTCAAAAGCATTCTTTTTCTTGACTTTTGCAATATATTTCTGTATTTTTTTAATTTCCCTGTTGTGCCGCAGGAACACATTGCGCATGCGACAATCTTCCTGAACAGAGCATTCTACCTGCTCGGTCATATTTCGCACAGTGTTCCTCAACCCGGTCGCACCTTCTATACAATCCGGTCTCTCCATCCGGGCTGTATCATTTTGTTCACTTTCCAAACCATCCGCATCCTCTGCAATAGTCTTTTCCACCTGTTTCAAAGCAATTTCCAGTGCACTCTCCCCAAGCTCATAGATATATGCAATCTTCTCTAACTCTTCCCCATCTGCAATTGCCCGCCGGATCTCGGCAATTTTTTTCTGTTCCTTTTCTTTCCTGCATTGCTCCCATCTATCCGCATAACGCACAACCACTTTCTGTCCTTTTATATGAAAATCCGCTAATGCTTCTACCGCCCGCAACACATCCTCTAAATTGCGCATATCACATTCATTTCCGGCAAAATGACACTTCAAAACAAAGGGTTGACGATACTTGTCACAAGTGAGCAGTTGTCCATCCCGATTCGGGATGATCTTATCAAAATTCATACATCCCTCTTCTGACAACAATTGTTTCAATACATATTCCTGCTCTAACCTCGTTATACTCCCACGAAACGGCTCTAAGATTCGCAAACCATCTGTTGTAGTCAGAATTGTTGCACCCCTGCCTTTTCTCGTGGACAGAATTTCCATGTCGTATTGTTCATATACCTCAGCAAGTTTTTCAGACATAAAAACAACCCCTCCAATCATGTGTCCTTTTTCATCATATGAAGGGGTTGCCTAAATTATCACTTTTTTCTGAATTTTACAAACGAGTTGCTTCCAAAGCACCTTATGCGCGCAATATTCCAGCCAGATACATCACATATAATATAACATTTTCTATGAATCTTATTACCCAACTTTCTCACATCTGCCGTGCCATATCAAGAAGCGTATCCCGTTCATTTAACGACGGATCATCCAACACCCGGTCTAACAAAATGTGCAACGTCTTTCCAATCTCCTTACCGGGCTGCATGCCAAGTTCTGTGATCAGATCTTTTCCTGTAATTGCCAGATCTTTTAGGGAAATACATTGTTTCTCATCCATGATCTGTGCATAATAATTTTGCAAAGTAGCAAGTGTATCTAACTTTTCCTGCTGCATATAAGAACTCTGTCCCAATATATCCGCCCGTTTGAGTGCCACATAATCCTCAAATAAATCTGCACCCATCTGACTGAGTCCCCGCCGGAATGTCTTAAGTTTCATCGCCTGTCCCATTCCATAATCGTGCCAGAAAACCAATCGTTTCACCCGATCAATCGTCGCATTGTCGAATTTTAACCGCAGTAAAATTTTCCTTGCAAGCTCCACCCCCTTTTCATTGTGCCCGTAAAAATGATCTCCGTTCTCATCCGTCGTCTTTGTCTCCGGCTTGGCAACATCATGCAGCAATGCCGCCCATCGAAGTGCCTTATTTGCCGGAACCGCTTCTATTACATGTAAAGTGTGCTCTCCAACCGAATACATGTGATGCTTATTATTCTGCTCCGTCTGCATCATCCGGTCAAATTCCGGCAATACAATCGCTGTTACACCGAGTTCATGTGCGGTACGCAATCTCTCCGGATGTTTTGACATCAGAAGTTTGGTCATCTCCACCTGAATCCGCTCTGCACTGATATCCTTCAACAGCTCTGCCTGTTTACGGATCGCATCCATTGTCTGTTCTTCTATCTCAAAATCCAACTGTGCCGCAAATCGCACCGCACGCAAGATACGAAGGGCATCTTCGTCAAAACGCTCCTGTGCTTTTCCCACGCATCGTATCACATGACGCTCCAAGTCTCCCATTCCGTCAAAATGATCTACAATACCCTCTTCATCATTATATGCCATCGCATTAATTGTGAAATCCCTGCGTTTCATATCCTCTATCAGACTGGCCGTAAATGTTACCGAAGTTGGTCTTCTATGATCTTCATACTTGCCGTCGACACGATAAGTCGTCACTTCATATCCTTCCAGCTTACCCGTGTCTGCATTTGGCATCATAACCGTGATTGTTCCATGCTGGATTCCCGTATCAAACGTCTTACGAAACAATTCTTTCACCTGCTCCGGTCTGGCCGATGTTGTAATATCCCAATCATCCGGCTCTTTATGAAGAATTGCATCTCTGACACAGCCACCTACAATATAGGCTTCATAACCTTCCCTCTGCAATCTCTTAATTATTCTGTTGGCATTTTCCGGCATCTTAATCTGAATCAATTTGTCACACTCCATTTTACTTTTTATCTCCAACGGTTCCTTAACATCGTCCCTTTTATGCCAACGGAATACCGCTCTCGAATAGTATTTCCTAAAATCATATTATATTCGCACACCATCCCATCGTCAACATATCATCAATTACATTCCATAAAGATTAACACGCCTTTAGTAGTGAACCATTTAAAATTGGCATTACATTGCAAAATATCAGAATTGGTAAATATAACCATTGCAACCAATATTTACATAATTGTATTTCACGCTATTTATATTAAAATCTATTACGCTGTACAAAGTTGTATACATATGTAAAATATGACCACGACAATCAAATTTATGATCTTTTATTCATAACTTTATGAAATAATTTCATAAGTTTGACTTTTTTGTTCAAACGTTTGATCAAAAAACGGCAGAAACTGGAAAATTATGCATTTTTGGTCATAATCGTAGACACAGTATTTTCTATGTGATATTCTTCTTACACGTTCGAACGAATCCAATATTAGGAGGACGTTACATGCCAAAAGACACCACTCTCACCGAGCCAATGCTCTGGGATGAGATCATGAAGGCTCTTGTCTATACGATGCCGGAACAACTCTTTCCTCTCATTGAGGAAGTCTATGGGATT
>CACWQE010000091.1 GCA_902762905.1 uncultured Lachnospiraceae bacterium
GGAACGTTAGCCGAGCAAGGTGCAGACTTTTCGAAAGGCATTGTATAAACATGAATGGCACATTCTTAGTATCCGCTGCGAGTGATGAGTAGCGACTACTATGATATGTTATATCCCAAACAACCGATTTGAAAACTAATATTTCGTGCGTCCGTTTCACTTACGCTGTGCAAGGGAGATTAGTTCTTCTCGACGCCAAGGTCTACCTTCTCTCCATTAATGTTCCAATTCTTAGTATAACCCTTCACTTCGCCGTACTGAACAGCTGTTGCAAGTACATCATGGAAGATTGTCTCCTCATTGCGTTTCATGATCTCTGTTACTTTATCATTATTGGCAACATAAATTGTGATCTTATCCATCACTTCAAATCCTGCTTCCTTACGCATCGTCTGAACCTTAGAGATGATCTCACGAACAAAACCTTCCTCTAACAGTTCCTCTGTCAACTGAATATCTAAGACAACCGTAACAACAGCATCGGCTTCGGTTACGTAATCGTCTGATTTTGCAGTCTCGATCAACAGATCTTCTTCTGCAAGACTTACCTCTGTTCCATCTGCCTCAAACTTCAATGCACCCTCGGTCTTTAATGTGTTCATTGCCTCTCTGCCATTGACATTAGAAAGGTACTCACGGATTGCATTCAGATGTTTTCCATACTTCGGTCCTACTGTCTTTAACTGTGGCTTAAATACATAATCACTGAATTCAGAGACATCATCCTTGAAGGTAACAGCTTTCACATTCAACTCATCCTCAATAATCTCTTTGTAGAACTCAGAGAGTGCCTTATTTGCCTTTACATACATGTTACCGATTGGCTGACGATTCTTGATGTTGGCACTATTTCTTGCTGCACGTCCAAGTACAACGATCTTAAGAACCTCATCCATATCATTTTCTAATTCCGCATCGATCATCTTCTCATCCACTGCTGGGAAGTCACAAAGATGAATACTTTCCGGTGCATTCTTATCAACACTTCTTACTAAATTCTGGTAAATGTCCTCTGTCATGAATGGGATCATTGGTGCAGATGCCTTACAGATCGTTACTAATGCCGTATACAATGTCATATAAGCATTGATCTTATCCTGCTCCATTCCCTTTGCCCAGAAACGTTCACGGGAACGACGCACATACCAGTTACTCATATCATCCACAAACTCAGATAATGCTCTGGCAGCCTCCGGGATTCTGTAATTGCCAAGGTTCTCATCTACCGTCTTAACAGCAGTATTTAACTTAGAAAGTAACCATTTATCCATAACGGCAAGCTTATCATATTCCAAGCTATACTGTGTTGGATCAAAGTTATCAATATTTGCATACAATACGTAGAATGCATAGGTGTTCCACAAGGTACCCATGAACTTACGCTGTCCCTCTGTTACTGCATCCTCATGGAAACGATTTGGCAGCCATGGAGCAGAGTTCGTATAGAAATACCAACGGATCGCATCTGCACCATATTTGTTAAGTGCATCCATCGGATCTACTGCATTACCCTTAGACTTACTCATCTTCTGTCCGTCTTTATCCTGAACATGTCCTAACACAATAACATTCTTATAAGGTGCCTCATTAAAGATCAATGTTGAGATCGCCATCAAAGAATAGAACCATCCTCTCGTCTGGTCAACCGCCTCGGAAATGAAGTCAGCCGGGAAATTCTCCTTGAAGATGTCTTCATTTTCAAATGGATAATGCCACTGTGCAAATGGCATAGAACCAGAATCGAACCAGCAATCAATTACTTCCGGTACACGATGCATTTCCTTACCACAGTCCGGACACTTGATCGTAACAGCATCAATATATGGGCGGTGTAATTCAATATCATCCGGGCAGTTATCACTCATTTCCTTCAATTCTGCGATAGAACCGATTGCGTGACGCTTACCACATTCACATTCCCAGATATTCAACGGAGTACCCCAGTAACGGTTACGGGAAAGTCCCCAATCCTGTACATTCTTAAGCCAGTCACCGAAACGGCCTTTACCGATTGACTCAGGAATCCAATTAACTTTATTGTTATTCGCAACTAAGTCGTCACGAACTGCTGTCATCTTAATGAACCAGGTATCTCTTGCATAGTAGATCAGTGGTGTATCACATCTCCAGCAGAATGGATAATCATGCTCAAACTTCGGTGCATCAAATAATAATCCCTTGCTGTCAAGGTCTACCAATACCTTCGGATCTGCATCCTTTACAAACATTCCGGCAAATGGTGTCTCCTCTGTCAAGTTACCCTTGCCATCTACAAACTGAACAAATGGAAGATCATAATTTCTTCCTACATTTGCATCATCCTCACCAAATGCAGGGGCAATATGAACAATACCTGTACCATCTGTCATCGTTACATAAGTATCACAGGTAATGAAGAAGCCCTTCTTGTGCTGTTTATCTGCTACCTCTTTTGCACATGCATATAATGGCTCATATTCCTTGTTCTCAAGATCACTACCTACATAGGTCTCTAATACTTCATATGCCGGAGTACCATTTTCTTTATCTGCTAACTTACCAAGTACCGTATCTAACAGTGCCTGTGCCATGTAATAGGTATATCCATCCGCAGCCTTTACCTTACAATATGTCTCATTTGGATTCACACAAAGTGCTACATTTGATGGAAGTGTCCAAGGTGTCGTCGTCCATGCAAGGAAATATGCATCCTCTCCAACTACCTTAAAACGAACAATAGCGGAACGTTCCTTTACCGCCTTGTAACCCTGTGCTACTTCGTGAGAAGATAACGGGGTTCCACAACGAGGACAATATGGAACAATCTTAAATCCCTTATATAATAAATCCTTGTCCCAGATCTTCTTAAGTGCCCACCACTCAGACTCGATAAAGTCGTTGTGATATGTTACATATGGATCATCCATATCTGCCCAGAAACCAACCTTGCCGGAGAACTCCTCCCACATTCCTTTGTATTTCCATACAGATTCTTTACACTTGGTAATAAATGGATCTAATCCGTATTCTTCGATCTGTTCCTTACCATCAATACCTAATAACTTCTCAACCTCTAACTCAACCGGAAGACCGTGGGTATCCCATCCGGCTTTACGGATGATCTTATGTCCCTTCATTGTCTGATATCTTGGAATCATATCCTTAATAACACGTGTCAATACGTGACCGATATGTGGCTTACCATTCGCTGTTGGAGGACCATCATAGAAGGTATAGACCGGACATCCTTCCTTTTCCTCAATGGACTGCTCAAAAATCTTGTTCTCTTTCCAGAAGTCTAATGTCTTCTGCTCGCGTTCTACGAAATTCATATTGTTGGATACTTTTTCGTACATGTCATTTCTTCCTTTCCTAATATAAAAAACAAAGCCCTTCTCGTCCCGTATCAGGACGAAAAGGGCTACGATTCGCTATACCACCTAATACACTGTACGTGAATGAAACATTAGCGTTCTGTATATACTCTGTACTATCATTCCATTCATTATACATGGTTTCTGTAACGGGAAACAACCGTTGAATCCTACTTAGAAATTATCTGTTCAGTTCACAACTCTGGAGTGATATTCCCATTCTTTCTTACTTCCATCTGCCTTCCACCATCGCAGACTCGCTTGCTAAAATGTATAATCATTCTAACGGGTTCCGAAAAAAGGTACTGTCTCCTTCTATGTCTTTACACAACTATGTTTTTTATATCATTTAATGGTGTATTTGTCAACTACTTTCCCTTATTAGAAGCATTTATTGCTGATAATCAAAGCCGCTATTTATATGCTTTGTATGTATCCACGGTTTCATAAAGTTTTAATATTTACTGCATTTACTAAATCTTACAATTATGCTACACTATCAAATGGAATTGTTTAATGAAGAGGAGGTACCCGCTATGGCATATCAGAATTTGACACTTTTAACAGATCTATATGAACTTACCATGATGCAGGGATATTTCAACGAACAGAGTAATGACACTGTAATCTTTGACGCTTTTTACCGTAAGAATCCATCAGGCAGCGGATATGCAATTGCCGCCGGATTAGAGCAGATCATTGATTATGTCAAGAATTTATCTTTTTCTTATGATGACATTGATTATTTACGAGGACTCTCAATCTTTTCCGAAGAGTTTTTAGAATATTTAGCTGGCTTTCACTTTACAGGTGATATCTATGCGATCCCGGAGGGCAGCATTGTATTTCCGCAGGAACCATTGATCAAGGTAGTTGCACCGATCATGGAAGCCCAATTAGTGGAAACGGCGATTCTTAATATATTGAATCACCAGAGTCTGATCGCAACCAAAGCATCCCGTGTATGCTATGCTGCTGACGGTGACGGCATTATGGAATTCGGTCTTCGTCGTGCACAAGGTCCAGATGCCGGGACATACGGCGCCCGTGCTGCCGTAATCGGTGGTTGTATCGGAACATCCAATGTATTATGTGGACAATTATTTGATATCCCCGTACTTGGAACACATGCACATAGCTGGATCATGAGTTTTCCAGATGAATATACGGCATTTCTCACCTATGCAGATATGTACCCGGATGCCTGCATCCTGTTGGTAGACACTTACGACACTTTGAAATCCGGTGTGCCAAATGCTATTCGCGTATTTAATGAAATGAAAGCGGCCGGTATTCAATCTAAGAAATACGGCATCCGGTTAGATAGCGGCGATCTTGCCTATCTGTCCAAGAAAGCCCGGAAGATGTTAGACGCTGCCGGTTTCCCGGATGCAATCATCTCTGCTTCTTCCGATCTGGATGAATATCTGATCGATAGCTTGAAAACACAGGGTGCTGCCATAACCTCATGGGGTGTTGGTACGAACCTGATCACCTCCGCAGACTGTCCGGCATTTGGCGGTGTCTATAAGATGGCTGCTATTAAGAAAGAAGGCTGTGATACTTTCACTCCTAAGATCAAGATATCCGAAAATCCGGGCAAGATTACCAATCCGGGCAATAAAACAGTCTTCCGGATTATCGATAAGGAAACTGGAAAATTAAAAGCCGACCTCATTGCATTAGCCGATGAATCCTACGATCCTTCCAAAGACTTGGAGATTTTCCATCCAATTGATACCTGGAAACGTTCTACCCTCACCGGTGGAACATATGATATAGAAGAGATTCTTTTACCTGTCTTCAAAAAAGGACAGTGCATCTACGAATCTCCGAAGACAATGGACATCCGTTCTTTCTGTCAGAAAGAATTGAACCTGTTATGGGATGAATCCCGGCGTCTGGTGAATCCTCAGGAAGTATATGTGGATCTATCCAAACCGCTTTATGATCTCAAGATGGAACTACTCAACAAAAGGGGGAAATAAACTATGATCAAAGATGACCGTCGACTATGGAAGTTAGTATTATTAACCATTCCAACACTTGGAATCTATAACATCTACTTCTGGTTCCGGTTTACCGCAGACCTAAATGATATGAACCGGGAAGAAAAACGTATCAAGAATTATATACTGGTATGGTTCCTTTCCCTGATCACACTCGGCATTTATCGCTGGGTATGGCTTTTTTACTTAGAAGACCGTCTACAGATTACTGGCGAACGTCTCGGCCTCACGATCAAACCGGGGCCAAGTGTTGTGCTTACCTGGAAATTATTTGGTTCCTTCCTATTAATCGGACCATTTGTTGCAGACTATTACTTAATCCGTAACATGAACCGGGTTGCCAAAGCTTATAACCACAGCTTGCGCAAGAATACGAAAGTATCCCGTCCACACACCTGATCACATACACGAATATACTATGGTTTCTTCCATGTATAACCAGATAACGGTTCTATCTGTTAGTTATAAAAACTTTCCGATAGAACCGTTATTTTCTCTTAACCGAGATGTTTTATTTTCTCTTGTCTGTCCCTATATACCCTATCACGTATGTAAATGTGCATACTTCTCTTTCGTGGCCATACCACCCCGGATATGCCGCTCTGCCTTATTCACATCCAACACTTTACGAACCTGTGCCGCTAACATCGGATTGATCCAAATCAGGCGTTCTGATACATCCTTATGTACAGTGGACTTGCTAACACCAAATTTCTTAGCAGTTTGTCTTACAGTCGCATTCGAATCAATGATATAAGTGCCAATCTCTACGGCACGTTCTTCAATATATTCTTTCAAGTAGAAACCCCAATCACTTGTTGTTACATACTATGCGAAGAATACACGTTGTATGCTAAAGTTTCTTTCCGTCCAGTACAGCCTCTTTCAATATATCTCCTTCATAACGCAATTTCAAAGAGAAAAACGGTGCTTCTTCTGCGAGCAACCGGAGAAAAATCTTATCTCCTTCCCAAAGCGTCAACGTCTCCAACTTATTCTTATCCACCCAGGTAAGTACACCCTCATCACATTCCGTCATCGTTCCCGTAAATCCATCTGCCGTATACAGGCACATATATTCTGTCTGCCACTGATCCGAGATAAATGTTACCAATCCCCTGAACCGGTAAGAGGTCAATGTAAGCCCCGTCTCTTCCTTCACCTCACGAAGCAGACATTCCTCTGGACTTTCATCCACTTCAAAGTGTCCACCCACTCCAATCCACTTGTCCTTGTTCACATCATGTTTCTTCGAAACCCGATGCAGCATCAAATACTGGTCATCCTTTTCTATGTAGCAAAGCGTTGTTAAATTCGTCATGCCGTTCTCCTTCGTACTTTCCCTCTTCTACAGCGTAAGTCGCCGGACGTGCGAAACAGTCAGGCTGTGAAATCGGTTGGTTGGGATATAACACATCATTGCAGGCACGCTCTCGCTACTCATCACTCGCAGCGGATACTAAGAATGTGCCATTCGTGTTTATACAATGCCTTTCGAAAAGTCTGCACCTTGCTCGGCT
>CACWQE010000092.1 GCA_902762905.1 uncultured Lachnospiraceae bacterium
GCCTAGTACCGCTGCGAGTGATGAGTAGCGAGAGCGTGCCTGCTATGATATGTTATATCCCAAACAACCGATTTGAAAAATAATATTTCGCGCGTCCGTTCCCTTACGCTGTGCAAGGGTAAAAGTTTACTGGCGAACTTTGATGTGTACCTCTCGAAGCTGCTGCTCCGTTACTTCACCCGGTGCGCCACACATCAGATCCTGTGCATTACCATTCATTGGGAATGGAATGACTTCACGAATATTCTCTTCATTACGTAGAAGCATGATCATTCGATCAACACCCGGTGCCATACCTGCATGTGGCGGTGCACCAAATTGGAATGCATTGTAAAGCGCTCCAAACTTCTCCTTCAAGTCTTCCTCTGTGTAACCTGCAATCTCAAATGCCTTAACCATGATATCTAAGTTATGGTTACGAACTGCTCCGGAAGATAACTCTACACCATTACATACAATATCATACTGATATGCAAGAATCTCTAATGGATTCTTCTCCTGTAATGCCTGTAAACCACCCTGTGGCATTGAGAACGGATTATGGGTAAAGATAATCTTCTTACTTTCCTTATCGTACTCATACATAGGGAAATCATTAATATAACAGAAACGATATGCATTCTTCTCTAACAGATCCAAACGGTTTGCGATCTCTGTACGAAGCTGACCAGCATAAGATGCCGCAAGTTCTTCTACATCTGCGATGAAGAAAATGGTATCGCCTGCCTGTAGACCAGCAAGATCACGAATCTCTGTCTTCATATCATCTGGAATGAACTTATCAATTGGTCCCTTATAGCTCATATCCTCTAATACTTCCAAGTAACCAAGTCCACCCATACCGATTGACTGAGCATACTTCAATAACTTCTCATGCTGTCCCTTTGAAAGCTTAGCATGTACATTGATTGCACGAACTGTCTTATCGTGGAATGGCTTAAATGTACATCTTGAGAAGAACTCTGTCACATCAATAATACGAAGTGGATTGCGAAGATCCGGCTTATCTGTACCATAGGTAAGCATTGCCTCTTTATAGCTGATGATCGGGAATGGTGCCTGTGTGATCTGAGCACCTTCCGGTGCGAACTTAGCAAATGTCTCAGATAACACTTCTTCTCCAACCTTGAATACATCCTCCTGTGTAGCAAATGCCATCTCAAAGTCAAGCTGATAGAACTCTCCCGGACTTCTGTCTGCTCTCGCATCCTCATCACGGAAACATGGTGCGATCTGGAAATATTTATCAATGCCAGATACCATCAACAACTGCTTATACTGCTGTGGTGCCTGTGGCAATGCATAGAACTTACCCTTAAACTTACGGGAAGGAACGATATAATCTCTGGCTCCCTCAGGAGAAGACGCACAAAGAATTGGTGTCTGCATCTCCAAAAATCCCATATCTGTCATCTTCTGTCTTAAGAAACTGATTACCTTAGAACGGAAGATCATATTATTCTTTACCTTTGTATTACGCATATCCAAATAACGGTATTTCAGACGGACATCTTCTCTTGTCTCTTTCGATGTCATAATCTCAAACGGAAGCTGACGATATACTTTACCAAGCATTTCTACCTTCTGTGCCTCTAATTCCACCGTACCTGTTGGAATCTTTGGATTGTATGTCTCTTCGTCACGATGTTCCATCACACCTTCAATTGAAATACAATCTTCCTTGTTCAAACCATCCAATAAAGATGTGTCTCTCATAACAACCTGTAACACGCCATACATATCTCTCAAATCGATAAATGATACACCGCCGTGATCACGGATGTTCTCAATCCATCCAGCCACACGTAAAGTTGTTCCTACATCACCCTCACCAATCTGGTCAAGAGTCCGGTTACGATAAATGTTATCTGTGTTCATCTCTTACTCCTTTTCTCTCATATATTATGTAAAATATTATTATCCTATCCAAAAAACAAGCAAAGAAAAAAACTGCCCATCCTGAACGTATTCTCGTTCAGGACGAACAGTATTATGTCCGCGGTACCACCTGAATTACTGCAATGCAGTCTCTTAACGGTCTCTACAAAAACCTTGTTGTCTCACGCGCAACTTACGTCGCACCTACTGATATCGATTGATATGTTCGGATTGCGGCTGCTAAAGTGTTATTCATACCCATTCACTTTGCGAAGTTCTCACTGTCCTTCACTCACTGGGAACGATAATGGATACTACTTCTCTTCGTCATCGCCATTTTCGGATTGTCTCACAATCCTCGTTATTATAACGCACGGTTTTGGGCTTGTCAACATTTTCCTTTGGATAAGCCTGATGTCTGCCTATTCTCTGTTCAACAATAATTACTGCCACTTCTATTCTGCCATGTTACTCATACACTTCCGGTATGAACCGCTTGGCAATCCTGCCTTTCCCCTTCCGCTTCACATAGAAATATCCAATAATCGAAAATACAACCGCACCAATAAAATTGACGAATAGATCTTCCATGGTATCATACAGCCCAAGATCTAAGTAACCATCTACCGGCAACGTAATCTCACCATCATCCGTTATCACCTTCACACCCTTAATATTCTTGATCACAATCGGATGGTTCAACCCTTCCGGATCCAGTGTCACAGAAGATATCGTATGAACCACTGTATCTTTCTGCATATCCTTAAGCAGAAAACGATCCATCGAACACTCAAAAAACTCCCATAACACACCGATTGTCATAGAAAAACAAAATGCTACAATTGCAAGATATACCGGTGACAGCTTAAATGTAAACTTCTCATGCCGGTTCAATAATTCAACTAAACAAAAACCAACTGCTGCTGCTAAAAATCCATTCATTGTATGCAGAATCGTGTCCCACATAGGAACCTTCATATACATGGAATGAATCTCTCCTAAAATCTCTGCCGAATATATGAACAGCAGAATAATTACTTCCATTGTATCTGGAAAACGAATACGCAATTTATTTTCAAGAAAAGTAGGCATCGTAAATAAAACAAGTGTCAACACACATAAAAATACATTTTCGTAATTATGGTTAAAGCATTGCGCTATCATTACCAAAATAACTGATAACCGAAGTAATAGATATAGTACAAATACTCCCTTTCTCGCCTGAATCTCCTTCTTTGCCCGTCTGAAAAACAGCGCCATCTCAAATTTTCTTCTTTTTGCATCTTTTTTCATTATATTCTTCTTCCCTCAATTTATTACTGCAAACATTATGTTCTTATAGCAATTGTACATCCTGCCCGTCATAAGAATCTACTATTATCCTTTATATAACCATTCATGATCCCATACTTAGGATAATAATCCGACCAGAATATGATCCACATCTAATATCGGATGCGCAGACAACACCAGCTGCAACGATTCGAAATTATTATAAGAATGCTCTACTTCTTTCGAATAAGCATGTGCAACCTTTACCTGATCCTCATATAAGAATTCCTTTTGCTGCTTTAACCATACTGCAATATCCAACTCACGGATCACCAGATAAGACACAACAGCAAACTTGACTTTCGTAAACACATCATGATCATACGATGCACCCAGAAAATAATTGAATATATAATAAACTAATATATGTTCATATTCATATTCCTTGTCCTGATAGTAGTCTAAAAATTGCTGATAGGAAAGTGCATAATTCTGTAGAAAGCTGCTTTTTTCCTCTTCTTCCTCTTCCGATTCTTCCAGCAGACCTGCCGATAATAAAATGCCTGCCAGCTCTTCCTCCCCGTGCATTGTCTTCATACCATCATTTAACAGATCCGTCCATTCCTCCTTGATTGTCTCCAGACCTTCAAACATGTTAAGAATCTGGCGCATCCATTCTTCCTTTTCCGCAATCCGCTTCTCATGCTTGGCATAATACTTGTCTAACAGCTCTTTCTTCTCCGGCTTGCGGTAATTCTCCATCTTCGGACGTATCTTCTCATATTCCTTCTGATCTATGAAATCCTGAATCTCATACGCAAACACCAAGGCTGTTGCCGCCCGTCTTGCAATCGGTTCTTCCCGGTTCTGCAAGATATCAAACAATAGCTGTCTGGCATCATATAGGATATCAAATAACGGCTTATCTAACTTATTAACGGTTGGTCTCTTCCAAAATGCAAGACTACGCACTGGCTCAATGTGTTTTATGCCAAACTCCTCATCGGTTCCTTCCTTACAGACGAACGTCATCTTATCCTTCTTTGCCAACATGATCCGGCTTGCTTCCGGACAGGACATCGTAAGGCTGACCTCTTTCAGATTATCAAATTCCTCAACATGTCTTGGGAAGTTTGTACAGGTTTCACAAAGACAGTTCTCACCCATCTCAATATAGATATCACACAAATTCTCATCATTTAAGAATGGGCATCTCGTTCCATTCAGAATAAACTGCTTGTCCTTTACCCGTGTGTTCTCTTTCAATCGTTTGCCAAAGGCTCCGCCTTGTTTCATATACAGTTTCAACGAGGCATCATCAAGATCAATCTCCCAATTTTCACAACAGGAGTCCTCACAGATTCCTCCAATACAATGAAATTCCTTATAATAAGAAACTGTTCTATAATCCATCTTTATTCCTTCTTACAATTCATATTTCTTCACAAAATGTGTTCCCACCGGTTCCCCTTCCAGGATTCGGTAAATATTCTCCGGATCTTGTCCATGTGCAATATACATGTCCATTCCGTGTGTAACTGCATACTCTGCCGCTTCTAACTTCGTCACCATTCCACCGGTTCCCCGGTTAGAACCTGAGCCGCTTCCAAGCCCCTTAATATCATCATTAATATCTTCCACTACATGAATCAGCTTGGCATCTGGATTCTCATGTGGATTGCTATCATATAACCCTTCAATATCTGACAAAATGATTAAAGTGTCTGCTTCACACAGATTGGCAACAATCGCTGACAGCATATCATTATCACCAAATACCTTCTTCTCGGATTCAATCTCGGCATGACTGACAGAATCGTTCTCATTTACAACCGGAATCATTCCATTCTCAAGTAATGCTGCAAATGTGTTAATCAGATTTCTTCGTTTCCCCTTAATGGCAATATCTTCTGCGGTCAACAAAATCTGTCCGACAATGTTGCCATATTCTCCAAAGCATTTATCATAAATGTGCATTAACTCACATTGTCCTACTGCAGCTGCTGCCTGTTTCATACAGACATCCTTCGGTTTCATCGGCAGACGCATCTTATTAACACCAACCGCAATCGCCCCGGATGATACCAGGATTACCTGATTGCCCTCGTTATGTAATGCCGACAGCACCTGTGCCAGCTTATCAATTGTACGAAAATCTAATGCTCCATTCTCTCTTGTTAATGTGGATGTTCCAACCTTTACCACAATTCTTTGCTTGCTCATTTTCTATCCTTCCCTTATCCTATCTTCCAAATGTCACTAAATTGTGACCGCTTCGTCATCATTTTGTCAATTCTATCTATACATGTCCGCGTCATAAATATCTCAACAATCTAGCCCGTTACCTTAATGTTTCTTCTCTATTATTGCTTCTTCATGAATGGCATCCAAGAATCGCTTCCGAATTGCAAAGTCCGGGTCATCTCCTAACTGTTTCATGCCTTCCTTTGTAATCACTCCACCTGCCATGGAGAAATGTCCCCCACCGCCTCCGATTCCATCTAAAGCCTTCTGCGTCACACTCCCTGCATGGTACATAGCGGTCTCATTTCGTACCGAAAACTTATATCCACCATTACGCATCGCATATACAACTGATAGTTCCACAACATCTAGTCCTAATATGAAATCCGATATCATAGCAATCAGACCATCCGGGCAGTCAAACCGAATCTTGGCAAATCCGACATTTTCATAAATCTGTATATTTCGAATCGCTTCACCATAAGCATGAAGGTCTTCAATCTCCATGTTATTATTGTACATAGAATTAATCTTCTGATTATCTGCAATCTTATGAAGATAACCAAACATCGCAATATCAAAATCCGTAACTCCACGATTAAATGAATCGGTATCCATCTTCAATCCATACAGCAACGCCGTTGCTGTATTACTATCCATTGTCGTATCACTCTCTATAAAGTAATCTGTTACAATGGAACAACAGGCTCCGCAGATTCGAATATCACTGTATTCATATGCACACGGAATCATAGTCGGATGGTGATCGATACAAGCAACCTCATCTCCTGGAAAATCCGTAATATTAGAATTATATTTCTGTGCATCAATTGTCACAATATAATCCTCTTCCACCATTCTCGGAATATCATCAATATGTACTGCTTTAATTCCGAATTCATCCATCATACGTTTCGTACTATTCTTCTCAATCTTACCCGCATAACATATCGTAGACTCAACGCCATTTGCCTTCAAAAAAACCTGCATACCATATGCGGCTGCTAACGCATCGGGATCAGGGAAATTATGCGTCTGTAAGAATACCATATGATTCTTCAATAATTGAATCAATCTTCGCCAATCCATTCTGTGCCCCCTATATTTTAATTTTTCACACTTCTGTTCAATATTACACTAATTGTGTATTGTACCACAAAGTCTTAAAATCCACAATGCCATTATACCCTTGCACAGCGTAAGTAATGGACGGGGGTGCCAGACGGACGCAACGGCCTAGAAAAATTGGTTCCAAGCCGGGGCCGTTTGCACTTAATTGCTCCAGTAGCGGATGCTAAGCAATGTAACACTATGCCCACTAAGCTCGAAAGAATCTCGCTAAGTGAGCAAGTGTACTTTCGCACTAAGTTCGGAAACACCTCACTAAGTGCTCAATGCAAGCACCGACAGTCGCAAATGCCCCTCTTTGGAATCCAAATTTTTCTC
>CACWQE010000093.1 GCA_902762905.1 uncultured Lachnospiraceae bacterium
AGCCCGTAACGCAAGTGTGCCTGCTGCAATATGACACCGCCCAAAGCCGGGTTCACAACCCAAACATGCGCGTCCGTCTTCACTTACGCTGTGCAAGGGTGATGTATGGGATGAGCTGCGGCAACGTGTCAACATACACATCACTGACATCACGGATTGCCACAGCATCCGCAACCGAATACGGTTCATAAACTGCCGCTACGACAAGACCTGCTTTCTTAGCTGTAACCATGGAGTGAAGGGAATCTTCTACCATAATAAGGTCTTTGCATGGCATTCCAATACACTGTGCCACTTTCTCATAATATTCTGTATAGCTTTTACTATACCCAATATCCGTACAGGTATAGATTGCGTCAAAGCAATCCCATACACCAAGATTGGATAAGGCTCCACGAACATTTTCTGTTTCTGATGCGGTAGCCAGGTACAGATGATACCCTTGTTCTTTCAGTGTATGTATTGTCTCCTGCATTCCCGGTCTGGCTTCTGCCTGCCAGTAACGTTCCCGGATAAATGCCGCCACTCCATCTGCCAATGTGCGATCTGTGACATCAATTTGTGGATATAATTGTTTCATATAGGCCGCTGCTTCTAATAGACTTAATGTAGCACAATCTTTGTCTATTAAAGGGGGCGCATCTATGTTCCAGGCCTGTTTTAAATACAGACTTGCAGAATGTTCCCAGATTGGCATGGAATCAATCAACACACCATCCACATCAAATATAATATGTTCCCAGTGTTTCATCATATCACAACTCCATTACAGTGATCTATTTCGTGCTGGATAATCTGTGCCATCTTTCCAGAATATTTTCCGTGCTGCTTCTTAAAATTTTGATCCAAATAGTCTACTTCAATTTCTTGATACCTTGTGCAGGATCTCACTCCTTTTAGCGACAGGCAACCTTCCTCTGTCTCATATTCCCCAGATTTGCTGATAATAACCGGATTGATCATTGCAATCTGAAATGGTCCTGTTACCACGACAATTATATTCTTCTTCACGCCGATCATATTAGCCGCCATTCCCACGCAGCGATCCAGATTCGCTCTTAGCGTGTCTAACAGATCCACAACCACTTGTTTATCTGCCTCTACCGCATCTACCGACTTTTGTGCAAGAAATAACGGATCTCTTATTATCTTTTTTACCATTTATCTATTCCCTTTCCGATATTATTAAATACAGACCATATTTAAAAAATCCCATATATGCGCCGAAAACAAATAGTCGCAAGCGACTCTTTTGCACCCGCGTGGGATTTCAAAGCAATTCTCTTCTTCTCCGCAAGCTACACATCCTTAGTGGAGCGTTTTTCTTTATAGGATTAACTTTGCTATAAAGCAAAAAAGGGTTATCTGTAAACAAACTATCTACATAATAACCCTTCTCTATTAAAGTTCGCAAAATACTTCGCCCTTTGCTCACTATTTTAATAATCTTACCCTCTAGCTACTTATGACATTCCTGCCCTGCAGCTTTTCACTCCTTACTCTACGGAATAGTTCGGTGCCTCTTTGGTAATCTGGATATCATGTGGATGACTTTCCTTCAAAGAAGCTGCAGAAATCTGAACAAACTCAGCTTTCTCATGTAAATCTTCAATCGTCTTAGCTCCACAGTAACCCATACCAGAACGAAGTCCACCAAGTAACTGGAATACCGTATCTTCTACTGTTCCCTTATATGCAACACGTCCTTCTACACCTTCTGGAACTAACTTCTTGGCATTTGCCTGGAAATAACGATCCTTACTTCCGTTCTCCATAGCCGCAATAGAACCCATACCACGATATACTTTGTACTTACGTCCCTGATATAATTCAAACTGTCCTGGTGACTCGTCCGTTCCTGCAAACAGACTACCCATCATACAAACATTCGCACCAGCTGCCAATGCCTTTGTGATATCTCCTGAATACTTGATACCACCATCTGCAATAACCGGAATACCATACTCCTGTGCTACATCATAAGCATCCATGATTGCTGTGATCTGTGGAACACCAATACCTGCAACTACACGGGTTGTACAGATAGATCCTGGTCCGATACCGATCTTAACCGCATCCACACCCATCTTGATCATTGCTTCTGTACCACTTCTGGTTGCTACGTTACCAGCGATAACCTGAAGATCTGGATACTTGTCGCGGATCAGCTTAAATGTCTTAAGAACGTTAGCAGAATGACCATGTGCTGTATCAATTACAATGGCATCTACCTTAGACTTCACTAACTCATCTACACGGTCTGTAATATCTGGTGTTACACCAACGGCTGCTGCACAAAGAAGTCTTCCCTGTGAATCCTTTGCAGAATGTGGATACTTAATTGTCTTCTCAATATCCTTAATCGTGATCAAGCCTTTAAGGTTATAATTCTCGTCCACGATTGGAAGTTTCTCTTTACGAGCAGCTCCTAAAATCTTCTTTGCTTCCTCTAAGGTAATACCCTCTCTTGCGGTAACTAATCCTTCGGATGTCATAGACTCCCGGATCTTCTTCGTATAGTCTGTCTCAAACTTAAGATCACGGTTTGTGATGATACCAACTAACTTACCGTTCTCACAGATTGGTACACCGGAAATACGGAACTTCGCCATTAACTTATCTGCATCATCTAATGTATGGTCTGGTGAAAGAGAAAACGGATCTGTAATGACACCATTCTCAGAACGCTTAACCTTATCTACTTCCTCCGCCTGTGCCTCGATCGACATGTTCTTATGGATAACTCCAATACCACCCTGTCTGGCCATCGCGATTGCCATTCTGTGTTCCGTAACCGTATCCATACCGGAACTCATAAGAGGAATCTGTAACTGAATCTTCTTTGTAAGCTGTGTTCTCAAATCAACGTCATTTGGGATTACTTCTGAATATGCTGGAACTAATAAAACGTCGTCAAAAGTAATGCCTTTTCCAATAATTTTACTCATTTTCTCTTCTGCCCTTTCTTGATATTTTGTAATGTTAATCCTCGTATACACAAATATATAACTTGATATACTCTGTTCCATCTAATAATAGTGGTACACAGATCGGATCGATATCTGACTTAATCTGAAGATCCGTTCCCACCATGGAGATTGGTGGTGTAATATCAATTATCTTACCCTGTGTTGAGAATATTGTCGCTGTGTTACCCATGATCATGTTACTCAGCTCATTCAATGCTGAACATGCCATCTCATCTAATTCTGCAATTGGCATTCCAAACATCATCTTGCTTGCAATGTCCTTTGCATGTTCTAATTCCATTGTCAGAACAGCCTGTCCTTTCATCTGTCCAACTACACCTACTGTAATCGTGTACGTCGGCTTCTTAAATGAAAAATCAGCAAATGAAGGTTTCCCTACTGCGAGCTTTAACTGGGTCACACTTTCAAAAATGCTGATGGTCGACTGTAAAAATGGATTAATGTTATTAACATCTAGTGCCTTCCTCATTGTAGTCCTCTTTTCCGCATCCCGCTAAATAATATAAACATTATACATGAATCGGTCAAACTTAGCAAATAAAAAAAAGAGCTTTTTCAGCATTTTTGAATTTTTCCTATTATATCACCTGTCTTATATTTTGCAAGCATTTTTTTAAGTAAATTTCCTATTTTTTCTTTTCCAAACCTATGGTATACTATTACATTAGATTATTGTTTCATTTTGTGTGTCATGTACTTTCTGGTCTTTACACACATATACTATAGAATAGAGAACCTTTGGAGGATACCATGAGTAGACAATTTAATGATTTATTACCTGATATTGTAAATGCGATCAACTATAACTACACCCAGTCTGACTTATTGTTAGGGAAGTCCGACAAATATCTTCCGGTCCGTACTACGATCATTGAGATCTTAGACGACTTAAAGCGTCTGATGTTTCCGGGCTACTTTAGTACAGACCGTGTTGACGTTTCCAATGCAGCTTATTATACAGGACAGATTCTATCGAGCCTGCATCTTAAGTTGAGAAAGCAGGTTGCCTTAGCACTTGCCTATGACCGGGAACCAGGCATCTTTTCTTCCAATCCGGATATATTAGCCGAGGCAGAAGAAATCTGCTGTAAGTTTTTCGAAGCTGTTCCTCACATTCAGGAAATGCTGTTACTTGACGTACAGGCAGGCTACGACGGTGATCCTGCTGCTGACAGCAAGGAGCAGATTATTTTCTCGTATCCGGGATTCTACGCCACTTTCGTATACCGTGTTGCACACGAACTTTATAACATGCATGTACCATTTATTCCACGTGTTATGACGGAACATGCACATGGCAAAACCGGAATCGATATCAATGCCGGTGCAACAATCGGCAAATATTTCTTTATGGATCACGGAACCGGAATCGTTGTCGGTGAAACTACAATCATCGGGGATTATGTCAAACTATATCAGGGGGTTACATTAGGTGCTTTAAGTACCCGTGGCGGTCAGCATCTTGCAGGTGTGAAACGACACCCAACGATTGAAGACCGGGTAACCATCTATTCCAACGCAACGATACTTGGTGGAGAGACTGTAATCGGTGCCGACTCTGTCATTGGCGGTGGTGCTTTTATCACAAGCTCTATTCCAGCCAATACGCGTGTATCCGTAACTCCTCCTGAATTAGCAATCAAACAAGATACACATGCCCAGTTATCCGCAACCGATTATGTATACGAAATCTAAAGAAAAGGAAACATTATTATGGTACTCGCATGTCAGAATATCTCTAAGGCCTATGGGGTAAATGAGATATTAAACCACATCAATTTTCATATAGAAGCCAAAGAAAAACTTGCCATTGTCGGAATTAACGGCGCTGGCAAGTCTACTTTACTCAAGATTATCATGAACGAAGAAGAAGCAGATGAGGGACAAGTTGTAATTGGCAAAGACATTACTGTCGGTTACCTCGCTCAGCATCAGAATTCATACTATGATAAGACTATTTATGAGGAATTACTCAGTGTCAAACAGGATGTGATCGATCTGCAGGAGCAGATTCGTCAGTTAGAACAGGATATGAAACACTTAGAGGGAGCCGAATTAGAAGATGCCCTAGAGCGCTATACCCGCATGAACCACACATTTGAAATGCAGGATGGCTATGCGTTTGAGAGCCAGATCACTGGAATTCTAAAGGGACTGGGATTTGAAGAAGCCGAATTCAACCGTCCCGTCAGTGAACTTTCCGGTGGACAAAAGACCCGCGTATCTCTTGGCCGTCTGCTGCTGTCCCGTCCGGATATCATTTTACTAGACGAACCGACCAACCACTTAGACCTTAACAGCATTGCCTGGTTAGAGGGCTATCTGCGTGGTTACGATGGTGCTGTTATTATCGTATCGCATGACCGCTATTTCCTAGATAAGATTGTCACCAAAGTTGTGGAGATTGAGAATACACAGGCGACGATCTATCATGGTAATTACAGTTACTATGCCAAGAAGCGCGAAGAAGTCCGGCTTTCCAAATATCGTGCCTATATGAATCAGCAGGCAGAGATCAAGCATCAGGAAGAAGTTATTGCCAAATTAAAGCAATTTAACCGTGAGAAATCGATCAAGCGTGCCGAGAGCCGTGAGAAAATGCTTGATAAGATAGAACGCTTAGACAAACCACAGGAGGTACATGACGAGATGCGCCTTACCCTGACTCCCGATGTCGAGAGCGGTAATGATGTCTTATTCGTGGAAGGTCTGTCAAAGTCCTTTGACGGCAAGACCATTTTCTCCAATGTCAACATGGATATCAAACGTGGAGAACGGGTTGCTCTGATCGGCAACAACGGAACCGGCAAGACTACCATTTTGAAGATTATCAATCAGTTACTTCCAAAGGATTCCGGCAAAGTCGTATTAGGAGCACAGGTTCACATCGGTTACTACGATCAGGAACATCAGGTATTACACCCTGACAAGACTATTTTTGACGAGTTGCAGGATGCCTACCCTCAGATGAATAATACAAGAGTTCGTAATGTTTTGGCTGCTTTTCTCTTTACCGGCGAGGATGTATTTAAGAAGATTGAAGATCTAAGCGGTGGAGAACGTGGACGTGTCAGCCTTGCCAAATTAATGTTGTCGAATGCCAACTTCTTAATCTTAGATGAGCCGACCAACCATTTAGACATTACCTCCAAAGAGATCTTAGAAAATGCCCTCAAGAATTATTCCGGCACGATCCTATATGTATCGCATGATCGTTACTTCATTAACCAGACTGCAACCCGGATCTTAGACTTATCCGCAACCGGCATAACTTCTTATATTGGTAACTATGATTACTACATCGAGCAACAGTTAGTATCAACCGCCCGTGCAGAGGAAAAAACAACTATTGTCAAAGAAGAAACAGAGAATAAAAAAGACTGGAAACGTTCCAAGGAAGAACAGGCTAAGGAACGCAAACGTCAAAACGATATCAAAAAAACAGAAGCCCGCATTGAGGAATTGGAACAGCTCCTCTCCTCTCTCGAAGAAGAGATGTCTCTCCCGGAGAATGCAACTAATGTTGCCAAGCTTACCGAGATAACTACGAAGCAGGCTGCCGCAAACGAGGAATTGGAAGCCCTCTACGAAACCTGGGAGACGCTCGCCGAATCCTAGCACACACACCCTTGCACAGCGTAAGTAAAACGGACGTATGTGCCAAACGGACGCAACGGCCTAGAAAAATTGGTTCCAAGCCGGGGCCGCTCGCGCTTAATTGCTCCAGTAGCGGATGCTAAATTCGTGCTACGCACTCATTAAGCACCGACAGTCGCAAATGCCCCTCTTTGGAATCCAAATTTTTCTCTCCG
>CACWQE010000094.1 GCA_902762905.1 uncultured Lachnospiraceae bacterium
TGTTCAACCGTGCTTCAAAGAAAATATTTACACATTACCCGGAATATCAGAGGGAGGTGTCATCTATGACAGAGTTGAAGATCAAGACATTGTCAATGCAGTTGGCAGAACAGGAAGAGCAATTGGCAGAACAGAAAGAACAATTAGCCGCTTACAAGACAGAACTTGCCGACAAAGATGCTATTATTGCTGAACTAAAGAAACAATTAACTGCCTTACAGTAAACAAAAGATAAAAGAGACTACTGGTTCACAAATATATATTGTAAACTAGTAGTCTCTTCGTTTATTCCTGACACTGTGCAAGGGGATTAATTCTTTGTGTTTGCAAGATCTTGTGCCAATGTATGCAACTGATCTACAATACCGCTGACCTCGTTTGTGATATTGTTATTTTCTTCACTTGCTTCTAACGTCTCGCTTGAGTGAGCAGTCACTTCCTCGGTTGCGGCTGAGATCGTCTCGATTCCCCGAATGATCTCACTATTGGCATCCGATAATTCCACAACTAAGTGTGCTAAGGACCGGCTTTCATTACCAACCTTCTCGATGCATACTGCAATCTGTTCAAAGCTTCTTGCTGTATTACCGGTTGCCTGATTCTGCACTTCCACATTTTTCATCATCTGATGAATCACCTCTACTACCTGTGACAGTTCTGTAGAGATATTATTGATCAGATTTGTGATGTTCACGGTTGCCTGCTGGGTCTGCGTCGCAAGTGCAGATATCTCAGAGGCAACAACTGCAAATCCTTTGCCCGCTTCACCAGCTCTTGCAGCCTCAATACTTGCATTCAATGCAAGAAGGCTTGTCTGCTCTGTGACGTCATTGATCATCTGTACAATGGACTGCATCTGGTTCGTGTAAGTATATAACTCTTCTAATTCCCGTGATACGTCCGCATTTGCTTCATTAGAGATCTGCACCTGCTCGATCAGATCATTAATATTACGCTGGGACTGTGCGAGTTCCCGCTGCGTTTCATCCATATTCTGATGAATCGTATCGGAAGAATACTGCACCCGTTTGATCGTATTCTGAATCTGCTCTGTCTTCTCCATCTGAAGCTGAATGGATTCCACCGTCTCTCCGGTTCCCTGTGCAACCTCCTCCATAGATGACTTGGTCTTAGTCGAGCTGCCCTCTAATACTTTCATCTTGTCTGCCACAATCTGAATATTCTCCGTAATCTGTTCTGATACATGCAGGATCTGTTCATTTAACCCCGCTGTGCGTTCTTTTTCCTTCTCGACCTCTTCCATTCTTGATCGGTTATTCTGATCTGATATCATCGTTCCTACAACCATAAACAAACCAAACAAAATGAGAGAAGCAACCCTGATCTCTACATTCGGCATATCCTCCGATGCAATTCCTATTGTCATTGCCTGATACGCCACCTGCACAACATTGCCAACACATACACCGATCATATATCCAAGAATCAACTTAATATTATCATAGCTCAATAAGATAACTGCCATCATGATCGCATATACATATGCAACCGGCGAAATAGTCGTAAATATGATAAACAGATAAAAAACGCCAAAACCAACTGCCATCACATATTTCATCTGATGTGCTTCCCGGTTCTGTCTGAACAGTGCCAGACACATAACGTATGGAACCAATGCTAAAATGGAAAATACAATATAATACGGTATACTTCTACTTCCCTTGATCACCTCGATCAGATAACAAACTTCTAATATCAGCACCAGCATACCATATGTATTCACCGCTGCCGCATTTGCTCGACCTTCACCTGCTTTACTATGTTCTAACAACATATTTCCTTAACCTCCTTACTACAACATCTATTTATATCATTTTACCATATAATTACAGATTAGTCTAAAACTATTTTTCCGAGTTCCGTTATTATTCAGGAAATCACATTCACAATCATACTGTATATTTTTATCCCATATATGCGAAAAGGTGGTACAACATAGACCAAATATCTATCTCATACCACCTTCTTATATATTACTTTTCTATATACAGTATGATTTGCCGCCGACTTCTCAAATCCTTATGCGGATTCTTTCATCATTTAATCTTCCAGGGAATGTGACACATGTACAGTCACAGTCTCATCATAGCATTTGAAGATGTCCTCTACATACTGTTCATCCATCTTTGGAGTAACTGCACTAACGATCGGTACAATGATCAGTCCGGCAATCATGGCAATAGCACCCGCATTGATTGGTGACGCAATGAACTTGATGAACATATTCGATACCGTAATACCAACACCTACGATATAACTTGCCCATACAGCAGCCTTTGTAATCTTCTTCGAATAAAGACCATACATAAATGGTGCCAGGAACGCTCCGGCAAGTGCGCCCCATGACACACCCATCAACTGTGCAATGAACATTGGCGGATTAAGTGCCAATACGACTGACAAGATAATAAATCCGGCAACCAGCACCCGCATTACGATCAACTGTGTCTTATCACTCATGTTCTTAGCAACGGATTCTTTCAGGAAATCCAAGGTCAATGTTGAACTTGAGGTTAATACCAACGAAGACAGTGTTGACATGGATGCCGACAATACCAATACGATCACAATACCGATCAGCAGATCCGGTAAAGTTGACAACATCTGTGGCACGATCGAATCATATGCAATACTTCCATCCGGGTTATAGATTGCAGGACAGTCAAACAAACGTCCAAAACCACCTAAGAAATAACAACCACCAGAGATAATAATTGCAAAGAAGGTAGAAATGATCGTTCCCGTCTTAACTGCCTTCTCATCCTTGATCGCATAGAACTTATGTACCATCTGTGGAAGTCCCCAGGTACCAAGAGAGGTCAGGATAACAACACCTAACAGATTCAGCGGGTCTGGTCCAAAGAAGCTTGCTAATAAGCCCTGTCCTCCCTGTAATGCAGGAACCGCAACATCATCTGCGTTGATCATAGATAATTCTTTCAAAGCATTTAAGAATCCACCCTGACCATTCAATACCGCACCAATCACAGCACAAATACCGATCAGCATGATAATACCCTGAATGAAGTCATTCCATGCTGTCGCCATATATCCACCGACAATCACATACACGCCGGTCAGCAACGCCATAACAATAATACATACCTTATAATCAATATCAAATGCCATTCCAAACAGTCTTGACAATCCATTGTAAATGGAAGCGGTATACGGAACCAGGAAGACGAACGCGATCACAGAACCAGCAATCCGAAGTGACTTTGAATGAAAACGAGTTCCAAAGAATTCCGGCATCGTCTTTGCATCTAACCGCTGTGTCATGACACGGGTTCTTCTACCAAGTACCAGCCAGGCAAGCAGACTTCCGATGAAAGCATTACCAAGTCCGATCCAGGTAGAAGCCAGACCATACTTCCAGCCGAACTGTCCGGCATACCCCACGAATACAACCGAAGAAAAGTACGAAGTACCAAATGCAAACGCCGTAAGCCACGGTCCAACTCCTCTTCCTCCTAATACGAAGTCATTGACATTGGTTGCATGCTTTCTTGAATACACACCTATGCCGATCATGACTGCGAAAAATACAAGTAACAATACAATCTTGATGAACATTTTCTCTTTCTCCCTTTTGTTTTTTTGATGACAGAATCACATATGTGATCCTGTCGAAGACACATAGATGTATAAAGTCATTAACAATTTAAAGTTTTAATGTGTTAATGCTTTAACGTCATAAAGTGATTATACGAATTTTGCTGCCATCTGTCAAGAAAAAACTGCTGCATTTCTTCTAATAATAGAAATGCAGCAGTTGACGTTACACTCTATTCACTTACCCTTTCCCTTGCTCTGCTCCGGAATATTGTCAACGGATTCTTACACAATCCCCAGATCTTCTCCATTCTTCTTTCCTGTTTCTGCAATCTGCGATCCATTTCCGATACCTGTTGCAGTAATTGTTCATTCTGCTGCTTCGTCTGCAGATTGAGTTCCCCAAAGAACCGGATTAATGATTTCATCAGCTCATCCTGTTCTAACTTCCACACCTGCCGTTGCTTCGCATCAGCCGTAAAGATCGTACCCTGTCTACCAAGATATTCTGTCTCTAACCGGATATTGCTTTCCCGAAACTGCTCCGTAAAGGATTGCATTTCCTCCGGCGTAAACATACTATAGGAAACCTCGTCCGGTGTATATTCTGAAAGACTGCTCAATACATTCCGGAACCAGATATTTCCCTGTGCATCCAGATTCGGCAATTCATTGAGGATTCGTTTAATCTCTCCATTATTACGGGTCAGACTTGTATTATGCTTGACCTTAGACAGAAAGTAATCTCCCCTTTGCGGAAGTCCAACGCATTGTACAAAATCCTTGTATAGCGACCCATCTATAAACTCTTTCCGATCAAAGATGCGCACCACTATATTCTCTTTTCCAACGAACTTGGAAATCTGTTTTAATACATTATAATAATCCAGTTCGATCACACCATCCCTTGCCAGCATTTCCTCCCATGTAAGACCTGCCTCCGGGCACATCCCCTGCTTCACCCTTTGATTCCACCATGAATACAGATAATCATACTGCGGTCGCAAATACACAATTACGGTAATCTCAAAATTTCCTCTCCGCACCTCTTCCTGTACCTTCTGCCAGATACGACAATCTTCTTTCAAAGAGCGATTCCATATACCTTCATCTGAAAGAATAATCTGATCGTATTGCACAAATCTCTCCTTCAGATTTGCAAAAGCCTCCTGTATCCGTCTATCCTCTTTTTCATAGTCTCGATTTCCTTCTTCATCATGCAGGTATCCTGCCAAAAAATGACCATTTCTCAGCTTATTTGCTTTGGCATACCGATATGGCAGATCCGGGTAATCATATCCATACGCATGTAAGATATCTATATTGTCGTGACAAAAATTCTGTATTGATGTTGTTCCTGTCTTTGGGGTTCCAATGTGTAAATAGAGCCGATGCACGTTCTCTTTCCTCCGTTCCTTACGTTTCAAATTCACATGTGATGTTCTGTCGACATGTTATATGTTATAAAAGAAACATGGAATCAACGTGTACGAAAACAGGAAAATTATGTAATCTATTTCACAATTGCCTCCCCCCAAAAAGCAAAAAACTGCTACATGATTCTGTCATCATGTAGCAGCCAACAATTCCTTATGCGTTAAGCCCCGACTTCATCTTCCGTCCGATTGCTGTGATCGGATTCTTCAGAATCGACCGGATTCCTTTGATCTTCTTCTTTTCTTCCTCTAATTCCTTGCGAAGCTGCTTCACTTCATCCCGAAGCTGTTGCATCTCCTTCTCTGACTTCATCATATACCGTCCCATAAAGTAAATGACGTCTTCCGTCAGATATGCCTCGTCCGGCTCCCACTTTGGTTCCACATGTTCTTTGACAGGGAACAACGTACCTTCTTCTCCAAGATATTCCCTCGCAATCCGTTCATTTCCTTCTTCGAATTGCGCTACAAAATTCTTATATTCTTCTTCCGAAAACATGTTATAAGACTGCTTGTCTTTTCGTACTGCGGACTGCTCTAATAACATTTCCCGGAACATTGCATTCATCTTATAATCTAATTCCGGCAGTGTATTCAAAATACGCTTGATCTCACTGCTGTTTCTAGTAAGGCTTACATTATGAAGTTCACTTGCAACCTGGAATTCCTCGGTATATTCCAAACCAATCGTATGCACAAAATCCTGATAGAGATTGCCACCCACAAATTGACCGCGGTCAAATTTGCGTACGATTACATTCTGCTTGCCACCCACATGCGCCGCAATGTGATCTAACAGATGACAATAATCCAAGCAGATTGGTCGTAAATGCTGTTGCATCTCCTCCCAGGTATATTCCGATTCCTCATATAGACCATTCTTTACCTTCTGATTCCACCAGGAATATAAGAAATCATACTGTGGTCGGAAATACACAATAACCTTTACCGTAAAATCACTTTTTGCCAACTAATCCGCTACCCGCTCCCAGATCGGAACATCTTCCCGGATTCCACGATTCCAGATACTCTCATCCGATACGATCACATTGTCACATGTTGCAAACGTCTCGCGAATCTGGTCAAATGCTTCCTCCACAATCTCTGCTTCTCTCTTATAGTCCCTCGTTCCATCCTCTTTAAAGGAGTACATACTTAAAAATAGTCCATTCCTCTCCGGGTTGGTTCTTGGATATTCATACGGAAACTTCGGATAATCAAATCCATATTTATTCAAAACCGCCCGATTCTCTGTACAGAAGCTCTGAATCGAGGTGGTGCCTGTCTTTGGGGTTCCAATATGCAAATATAGTGTCTTCATAAGAATCTCCTTTTCTACATGTACATGCTGCCCCTATTCTACCATACTTTATTCCCCTTGCACAGCGTAAGTTAGGACGGACAGATGTGCCAAACGGACGCAACGGCCTAGAAAAATTGATTCCAAGCCGGGGCCGTCTGGCGTTAATATGGCCCCGAAACTTTGATTGTGATTAAATTTGACAACTTGATTACAGAACATGATTGAGTGATATATCACTTGAAATAGAGA
>CACWQE010000095.1 GCA_902762905.1 uncultured Lachnospiraceae bacterium
TTAATATGGTTCGTTGTGATCTCTAATAGTAATGCAAGAACAAGCAGCTATTCAACTTGTTATATAAAGAAAAACGGATATGAATTATAAGCATGTGTACCAATTACAAGTGCTCATCTTTAATTCATATCCGTTTTTTCTATTTCAAGTGATGTATGTTCCTTAATCAAGGTATTAATTTTAACCACAATTAAAGTTATGGAGCCTATTAACGCCGGACGGCTTCGGGTTGGCGATAAGCACGGCGTATATGCTAGTGACAGTATATTGTGCCAACCCTAGCTTCGGAGAGAAAAATTTGGATTCCAAAGAGGGGCATTTGCGACTGTCGGTGCTTAATGAGTGCGTAGCACGAATTTAGCATCCGCTACTGGAGCAAAGTGCAAACGGCCCCGGCTTGGAACCAATTTTTCTAGGCCGTTGCGTCCGTTTGGCACATACGTCCGTTTCACTTACGCTGTGCAAGGGTATAAGTTTATTGGGGGGTAGAAGCCTGCTCTAATGCATTTTTAATAGCTTGATTTAATATGATATAGGTATATTGATTCTCTTTGGAATAGGTGATATCATCTACATTATCAACGACAGATATCTGACTGTTGATCTCATTTAAGGCAGGCTCCAACAAAGGATACATGGTGGTAACCGTTTCATTGAGGTTTTCGATGGATACACCGCTTACGGTATCTTCGTCAACGGCTACAGATACATTCAGGGTATTTTCGCCGAGGGTAATAGTTGAGGAATATACACCTGGGACATATTTTTGTGCACTTGCCGAGTCTTTGTTTTTGCCCTTTCCAAACATAGTGATTAACAGTATGACAAATAAGATACCAAGGACAAGGAAAATGCCGGTATAGATTAATTCTTTCGCTTTAACTACAACGATTTTTGTCTGTGAACCCATAAAATTCCTCCCGATAATTGTTACTATAAGATTATGAAGGAGGGAGGAATTTTAGAACATATTTATAATAGATTTTTCAGCATATAGAATGACATTATAATGATAATATTCAAATAATATAGCGAAGAACGGAAGATGAAAGGAGATAGGAATATGGAATTACAAAAAGGAAGACCGTCAGATGAGACGGGGCGTTTGGAAAAAGAGATTCGTACATATGATCTGTTAGATCGTCTGGGTATTACTTATGAACGGGTGGATCATGAAGCGGCGATGACGATGGAGGTCTGTCAGGAGATTGATGAGGTATTGCAGGCAACTATCTGTAAGAATCTGTTTTTATGTAATCGGCAGGAGACAGCATTTTATTTGTTGATGATGCCGGATGACAAACCATTTCGTACCAAAGATTTGTCGGCTCAGATTGGATCGGCGAGATTGTCTTTTGCAAAACCGGAGTATATGGAACAGTTTCTGGATATCACACCTGGCTCCGTCAGTGTTATGGGTCTGATGAACGATAAAGAGAAAAGGGTACAGTTGTTGATCGATGAAGATGTATTGAACAGCGAATATGTCGGTTGCCATCCGTGTATCAATACATCCAGTATCCGTTTGTTGACCAGAGATCTGGTGGATAAAGTGATTCCGGCAATGGAGCATGCATATATCAAAGTTAAGCTATAGGGAGAAGATTTGGATGTATGTCCACATTGTGGAAAGAAGATTAATAGAAAAGAGGAAGAATCATGATACATACAGTAGCAGTTTTAGGTGCAGGCGCGGTTGGTTCTTATGTGATCTGGGGACTTTCTGCATTAGATAATGTTGAGTTAGGTGTAATTGCAGAAGGAGAACGGGCGCAGCGTTTGCAGAAGGATGGCTGCAAGATCAATGATCAAATATATCGTCCGCAGGTATGGTCCCCGGAGGAGGCAGCAAAGGCAGATCTGTTGATCGTATCGCTCAAATATACAGCATTGCCGGGAGCAATGGAGACAATTAAGAAAGCGGTCGGACCGGATACAACAGTTATGAGTCTGATGAATGGTGTGGATAGTGAGGAGCTGATTGCGAAGCAGGTTGGAGAAGAACATATGGTGTATTCTCTGATCAAGGTAGCATCGCACAAAGAAGGAGACGGATTCTACTTTGATCCGGAGACAACAATTGGAATTGTATTTGGAGAATTGCGGGCTCCGTATGATAGTGAGAGAATACAAGCAATCGAGGAGCTTTTTGCCGGAACAGGGATACATTTCCGGGTGACAGAACATATCTTAGAAGAGATATGGAGCAAGTTCCGGTTAAATGTATGCAATAATCTGCCACAGGCAATCTTAGGTGTAGGTGTGGGATGTTACAGAGACAGTGAACATATAGAGCTGATCAGCGAACGATTGGGACAGGAATTAGAAGCAATTGCTACAGCGAAAGGAATCGATATGAGCAAGGCAGATTCTTCTTCTGCAAAAGGAAGTGCAGTACCGCCGAGTGCCAGATATTCTACGTTACAGGATCTTGATGCCAAGAGACAGACTGAGATCGAGATGTTTTCCGGTGCGTTGATGCGGATGGGAGAGGAGTTAGGAATTCCGACACCATATAATGAGTACACATATCATATGATTAAAGCACTCGAGGAGAAAAATGCCGGCAAATTTGATTATGAAGGACAACAAGGAGAACTTACCTGTTCAAGATAAAGGAAGAGAAATATGGAATTAAGGGTGTTACGTTACTTTTTGACAGTGGCGAAGGAACAGAGCTTTACCAAAGCGGCAGAACAATTACATATTACACAGCCAACACTTTCCAGACAGCTTGCTGCATTTGAAGAGGAGTTAGGCACCCCGTTGTTTATCCGGAAGGGAAAGAACATTACGCTTACGGAGGAGGGAATCCTGCTTAAGAGACGAGCGTTAGAGATATTGGATCTAGAAGAGCGTACATTAGAGGAATTGAAGCGGGCGGATGAATTAATAGAAGGAACC
The DNA here is from genome assembly GCA_902762905.1 of uncultured Lachnospiraceae bacterium. Classification (GTDB taxonomy): domain Bacteria; phylum Bacillota; class Clostridia; order Lachnospirales; family Lachnospiraceae; genus CAG-590. Next base: position 2,905 of record CACWQE010000095.1, read on the forward strand.
GTTACGATCGGCTGTGGAGAATTTACGGTAGTGGAGACATTAGCGCAGATATGTAAGGCGTTTAAGGAGAAATATCCGTTAGTACAGATTGCCATTCATACGGCAACTGCGGATTCTGTCTATGAAATGATGGAAAAAGGTCTGGTAGATATTGGGTTATATATGGAGCCGGTGGATACGGAAGGGTTGGAATATATTCGAATTCCGGGTAGTGATCATTGGGTTGTCAGTATGCGGCCGGACGATCCGCTCGCAGCCAAAGAATATGTAGAGAAACAGGATCTGTTAGATAAGCCACTTATTATACCGGAACGTATCGGGGTACAGAGTGAGCTTGCTAATTGGTTTGGAAAAGATTTTGATAAGATTCAGATAGCATTTACAAGCAACTTAGGAACCAATGCCGGAATTATGGTGGCAAATGGACTTGGATATCAGGTATCGATTGAAGGGGCTGCCAAATACTGGCGAGAAGATCTGCTGGTGCAGAGAAGATTATATCCACCGATCATTGCGAATACGGTAATTGCATGGAGAAGAAATATACCGAATTCGCAGGCGGTGAACAAATTCATAGAGGAGATTAATGCCTATCAGGCATGTGATTCGATTTGATATAGGTATTAGACATATGTGAATATTAGAACTAAAATAGATGTATCAGGTAATCAGATTATCTGACACATCTATTTTTGATTAGGAGGAATGACACATGAGTAAGAAATTAGTAGCTTATTTTAGTGCAAGTGGCATTACACAGAAAGTAGCAGAGATGATTGCAGAGGCAGCAGATTGTGACATATATGAGATTACACCGAAGGTTGCGTATACCAAAGCAGATCTGAACTGGATGGATAAGAAGTCCCGCAGCAGTGTGGAGATGAATGATAAGAAGATTCGCCCGGAATTGGCAGATAATGCGATTGATATCAGCGGATATGATGAGATCATTTTAGGTTTCCCGATCTGGTGGTATGTAGCACCTACCATTATCAATACCTTTTTAGAGGCGCATGATTTTGCGGGAAAGAAGATTGTATTATTTGCAACATCCGGTGGAAGCGGATTCGGTAATACTGTGAAAGAATTACAGCCATCTGCACCAGACGCACAGATTGTAGAGGGCAGACTTTTGAACCGTGCCTCAAAGACAGTGATTACAGATTGGGTAAATACATTATAAGATTGGAGGAGTGTAACAATGGGAAAGATTGTACAGACAGCAGGAAGAAATGCACTTGGAGAATTTGCACCACAGTTTGCACATTTTAATGATGATGTGCTTTTTGGAGAGAATTGGAATAATCAGGATATTGATGTGAAGACAAGAAGTATTATTACGGTGGTAGCGTTAATGTCATCTGGAATTACAGATTCTTCTCTTGTATTTCATTTGCAGAATGCTAAGGCACATGGTGTGACACAGAAGGAGATCGCAGCAATTATTACACATGTAGCATTTTATGTGGGATGGCCAAAGGGCTGGGCAGTATTTAATCTTGCCAAAGAAGTATGGGCACAGGATGAGGGAGATCTTCCTTATGAAGACGAAGCAATGCGCGCCCATGCAAAGTCTATGGTATTTCCAATTGGTGAGCCCAATGATGCATTTGCGAAGTATTTTATCGGACAGAGTTATCTTGCACCGGTTTCCAAGGAACAGGTTGGTGTATTCAATGTAACTTTCGAGCCGGGATGTCGTAATAATTGGCATATCCATCATGCGAAAAATGGTGGCGGTCAGATTCTCGTATGTGTAGGTGGAAGAGGTTATTATCAGGAAGAGGGAAAAGAAGCAATCGAGATGAAACCGGGGGACTGCATCAATATTCCTGCAGAAGTAAAACATTGGCATGGTGCAGCACCGGATGAGTGGTTCTCTCATTTAGCAATTGAAGTACCGGGAGAAGAGTGTTCCAATGAATGGTGTGAGCCGGTTTCTGATGAGGAATACGGTAAGTTAAAGTAATAGCACTCTGTTTTGCGGATAAGTTATACGAATCTGGAAATGATAAGAAGGATAGAAGAAAAGGAGCTTATATGGAATATACAAAGTTAGGAAATACCGATTTGGAAGTATCGAAAATTTGCATTGGATGTATGAGTTTTGGTAAAGCAGGAACCATGCATGACTGGACGCTTGATGAAAAAGAAAGCGAGAAGGTGATCAAACATGCATTAGATCTTGGTATCAATTTCTTTGATACTGCGAACTGTTATTCTGCCGGAACAAGTGAGGAATACTTAGGAAAGGCAATTCGCAATAATATCGCAAGAGATAAGGTTGTCATTGCATCTAAGGTTTATTTTAATGATGGACGTTTATCTAAGGAGGCAATTGCAAGAGAGATTGATGGAACATTGCAGCGGTTGGGAACGGATTATCTCGATCTCTATATTATACATCGATTCGACTTTGATACTCCGATCGAAGAGACGATGGAAGCCTTAGATGCACTTGTTAAGGCAGGAAAGGTCAGAGCAATTGGTGCTTCTGCCATGTATGGTTATCAGTTCTATAATATGCAGCTTGCAGCGAAGGAACATGGCTGGACACCATTTAGTACAATGGAGAATCATTACAATCTGTTATACCGGGAAGATGAGCGTGAATTAATTCCAATCTGTAACCAGATGGGTGTATCTTTGATGCCGTATAGCCCGTTAGCAGCAGGACATCTAAGCCGTCCGGAGTGGAGAACCGATTCTTTACGCAGTAAGACAGACCGGGTGGCAATGGGTAAATATGACCGGATGGAAGAACAGGATATGCAGGTGGTAGCACGCGTGCATGAGCTTTCCGAAAAGCATGGTTGCAAGATGTCACAGATTGCCCTTGCATGGCAGTGGGCAAAAGGAATTGCAGCACCGATCATTGGAGCGACTAAGACCGCTTATCTTGATGATGCGGCTGGTGCATTAAATGTAAAATTATCGGATGAGGATATTGCATACTTGGAAGAAATGTATGTGGCACATCCGGTGGTAGGAGCGGTGAAGGAGAATCCGAAGCCAGGAGTGATCCTCGTTGACGAGAAGAAATAATTTCCTTTGCACGGTGTAAGTAACGGACGTATGTGCCAAACGGACGCAACGGGCTAGAAAAATTGGTTCCAAGCCGGGGCCGTTTGCACTTAATTGCTCCAGTAGCAGCACTAAATTCGTGCTGCGCACTTATTAAGTGCTGACAGTCGCAAATGCCCCTTTTTGGAATCCAAATTTTTCTCTCCGAAGCTGAGGTTGGCACAATATACTGTCATTAACATATACGTTGTGCTTATCGCCCACCCGAAGCCGTCCGGCGTTAATATGGCACCTGAATTTTGACTGTAGTTAAAATTTACAGTCCGGTTGCGTAAGGGGATAAAGTGGTATATACATCAACTACTATGAACTAAGGCAAGGATGCTTCTTGCATCCTTTAACTCGCCATTACAGTAGATTACCTGCACAAACCTCTCGGACGGCTTCGGAGTGGCGATAAGCACAGGCGTAATGAGATTATACAGTAACCAGCGCATGTTCAAAAAAGTAAATCCCGGCAGGGGCGGTCTGTCATGCTTGCAAGCAGGTACGTGGAGTACGCCAGCACTTTGCGACGCAATAATGCGCATAACGAACCAAAAGAGGCTATGGATTAAGAATGTATACGTATAACGCATATATACATTCAAGAATCCATAGCCTCTTTTATTGTGAGTTAGCATAT
>CACWQE010000096.1 GCA_902762905.1 uncultured Lachnospiraceae bacterium
TGAAGCAATCGCAGAAACCAGAGAATCATCTTCCAGTGCATGAAGCCGTTTGATGCAGGCTTTCGCCATGCGTGTGATAGATTTTTCCGTTGGGTACTGGAAAAGATTCTGCTCTACAATTTCTTTCACAATCGCATCATCTGAATTTCCTTCTGCCATTAGCTTTGCGGTAGAACGCATTTCGTAGAAAAGGAACGGCTCTCTGGTCAAAGACGCAATATAAGGATAAGAATGATCCATGTTACCGTACCTCCTTACTGTTCCTCTTTTTTATCAGGAACAAATTCCATGATGTCTCCAACATCACAATTTAATACAGAACAAATTTTCGACACAATTTCAGTACTAACATTTTCGTCTTTTGATAATCGAGACATTGTTGTTGTACTGACTCCCGTCATTGCACGCAGATCTTTCTTCATCATATCTTTATCAATCAACAATTTCCACAATTTCTTGTAACTAATTGCCATTTTTTCACCTCAGTCTTATTTATATTTGTTCACATTGTATTTATTATAATATCACAGAAATGCGTTTTGTACAATCTAACACCCCAAAAATCATAATTAAATTCTGAAATATCGCAATTCATATTGTAGAAAATTTATGATAAGAGTGACCACATTTGCCATTTGTCCCATATTACTTCTTGCACTATCAATTCATTTTTAATTTTACAAAAATATTAAAACCCACAGTCAGCATCCATCACTAACTGCGGGCATTCCCTACTCCATAATTTCTAAATTCTCTTCTATCACAGTTGACAGTTTCAGATACTTGTCAATCTTATCGATCAACATCTGATTCTCTCCAATCTCCTGATTGAGCAGCATGGAATTAAGCATCTCAAACCGATTCTCATATTCCTCTGTCTCTCCTTTGGCTTTCATCGCCTGGCTCTCATATACCTTCGTCTGCTTCGTGTTGCGTTCCGGCATCTCATACAACAGATTCTCTCCATGGAACAGAACAAATTCTTTCATGTAATAGCCCGGCACCACTTCCATCATTCGTGCTACCTTGTTACACTCTGGCTTCTCTACTCCTGACTGGATTCCGTAATGGAATGCAATCTGCCTTCCCGCCTTATCTTTGGTTACCACATAGGTCATCATAAAAAGATCCTTTGGCAGTTTCATGTATTTCTTGAAATTCCGGAAGAACGGGAACAGAATACCACGTTTCACAAAGTATTCCACCTGTCCCTTAATCCATGCAATCTCCTGTTGCTCTAACTTCGGCTTCTTGCTTAAGAACAGAAGCATTGCCGCCTGACACATATCATCCTTTAATTCTTCCGTTATCATCTGCTCATACAGATCATCAAAGAACACAGCCGGGATATCATCATCTTCCACCAGATACGCAAATGCCGCCCGTTTGAAAAATGCCTTGATCACCATACCTCTGCGCTTCTTACGTAGATATGATTCAAACACACGGAATACATCCTTATGCCATTGCTCCGTATATAAGGTCTCACACAAAATGTTCTCTTCAAATAAGTCTAACCTTGTCAGCCGGCTGCTGGCACGCTTCCACAATTTGATCATGTCCTGCACGCCGCCTTGATAATAATCGATCAGATAACTTAACACATCCACCGTGTCCTGCCCCATCCGATAAAGATAATCGGCAACTGAGATCAATGTCTCTTCTTTGGCATACTGCGAAAATTCTTTCATCGCACTTACCAAAAGTGCCAGATTCTCCGGCATTACTTCCTGATATCCAAACCGTTTTATCGCTACATATGCCTTATCATACAGACCACACATAATAAGGTAGTTCATATAATCAACTGCATCCGTTGGCAATACATAATCCATATCTACCCGGTCAAGATAACTTCTTAAGATATCCATATCCAGATGTTCCCTGTAATACTTGACGATACCGTAGATTGCCTGCTGTTTCGTCTCTTCACTGATCTCCTTAAATGCCAGTAGATCTCTGGCTATATTCACTTCCTTGGCATTCGTCGCATCATATGCCTTCATCTCATCATACCGGTATAATACATACCGGTAATCATCTCCTGCATACATGCCAAGAATCTCCATGTATTCCGATTCATCTACTAACTTCTGCAGCTTATATGGAATCGTACTGATATATCGATTCTGATTCCGGTCTACTAACGATACAACCGCCGACTCTGTAATCATGTCCACATAAGCGACATGATTCACAACCGGCACGATCTGTTCCTTCTCTAATTCCTTATGCGATATCACAACTGCCACAATGCCATCATTAACCACAGTTAATTTTCTCTTAAAGATCACATTCACAAGACTTGCCGCAAAATGAGGGGTAACCGCCTGCGGTCGCAGGAACTCCCCATAGATCACACTCAGGTCATCGCTCATTCTTCCCTTAACAATCTGCCCTTCCATAAATGCCATCATATTCGGCAGATATTCCTCATACTGTCCAAGATATCTTCTCTTGTTCTGTATCACATTCGCATACAGATATGCATACTCCGCATCCGACAGACTGCTCTTATAATTAAAGTACCGTAATACAGAATCCGGTATCACATCATACCGGGTCTTATCCATGCTGTGCAGATAATTCTCCTGAATTCCAACTAACTTATATCCGCATTTGATTCCCTCTAAATAGTAATCATGATACCGATGCTCTATCTTGCCTCCGCGAATCAGCATACTACAGATAATACGGATGATCTCCGGCTTATTGGTAAATTCATATATGGTTGCAAGCAGGGAAAATATCTGTGCATGAAACTCCCGCTGTCTGCCCGCCAACTGTACAAATTCTTCTTCCGCTTCTTTACTTAAATAGTGATTGCGCAGACCAAATCGAACGGCAGCAATCTCAACCGCAGTTAATTTCTTAAGTAACAACGGATCCTGATTCAACAGATCGCATACCTCGATTGCCAGAATCGGACTATTATAACCACCTAGATACAGCCCTTCAATCTGACTGAACAGCCATTGTTTGTCCTTCTGATATCTCTCGTCTAAGTATATCAGGAGCCAGAAATAAAAGAGTTTATCCTCTTCTGTTGCCAAAGCCTGTTCAATCTCTTCACACGCACCGACAATCTGTCTCACATCCTTTGATAGTAACGCCTTCAAATACAGATAATAACAATGCTCTTTACGTCCCTCCATCGCCTTGTCATAATCTGCCTCCATTCGTCGGATCTCCTGTCTGGCATTCTCTTCCTGTCCGGCAAGAATGCTCATGTGCAATAATCCTAACTTATATAGGCCCGTTTCCGGCTCTAATGCAATCAAGTTATGTAATGCCTGTCTCGTCTTCTCAATAAATTGTTCTAACGACATCAGGCCAATCCGATAATCAATATAATTATGGAATAATGCCGCAATTTCCAACTTCTTAAGTCGTCTGTCATGATCCCGGTGTACCAGTACACGCGAACCTTCTTCTGCTGCCTTCACCACTACATTTACTACGATTCTCTGATAAGTATTCTCAATGATGATCTGCCCCTGTGCCTGCTTATTCTCATCTAACTGCTCCGGGTCGATCGAATAAGAGATCGCACAACGATCATCCTGAAAATCCATACTGCAGATCGACTGCTGATGAACCGTAATAAACCTTGCATCGGTATGCACTCTCATTCTGCAATATCCCCATGTATTCTTACGCAATACCAATTCATGTTCTTCCCGCATCTTCGGAAAGCGGAATTGAAACCGGTCATGTTCCACTTGTAGTGTCAATGCACGTTTCTTATGGATATATACGAGAAATTCTTCCAACGCCTGATCCTTGTCTAAAGAATCTTTCAGACTCCGGTAAGCCTCTAAGTATTCCGTCTGTCCGACTAACAGGGTCTTCGGAAACTCCTCAGAATGAAATGTCTGCAATGCCTTGTTCCAATCAGTCTCTGCCAATGCCGAGAACTTCATCAGATCCTCCAATGCCACTCCATTCACATCAATAAATGGTGCCACAATCTCAATGTTATACGGAATCGTCATCTCTGTTCCATTCCCGATCAAACGGATAACTCCATCGTACACACTGCCCCGTTTCCTGCTTGTCGCATCAAAAGAAAATGTAATCTCTCCCTTCTTACCAACCAGACTATGCTCTGAAAGCGTCAACAAATAAGCGTCATCATAGACCATCATCTTCATTGCAACATCATTCGTAGACGTCACCTGAATGCTCCCATTATAGACGCTTCCTGCTTCTATCTTTAATTGTAAATACTGCTTGGAAAGCTGGATCTCTGGGTATTCTACATAGAAATCCCCTTTCGCATATTGTTCAACTTTGCTCTTCATTCGTATTACCTTATTTCTCTTGATGTTTCATGGGGTTCAATGTTATAATTATATCAAATTTTGTCTGATAAGAAAAGGACAAATGGAAAGAAGGATAATTTTATGAGTACAGTAGCACAATCCTTTCACGGAAGCGATCTCGAAGTAATTGCAAAACGTTATCATATAGACCAGAACTCAATTGTTCCATACGCATCTAACGTCAATCCTCTTGGCATTTCACCAATGGCACGTCAGGCAATCATTGACAATGTGGATGCGATTCAGGCATATCCGGATCGGGATTATGTAAGCCTTCGCCAATCTATTTCAAATTATTGTGGAGCCGACCCGAATCAGATTATCTTAGGTAACGGAACTTCTGAATTGATCAATCTGACCATTAAGACCATCGCACCAAAAGAGACCTTGATCTTAGGCCCTACCTATTCGGAATATGGTCGTGCTGCCCAGCTTGCAGGCAGTCAGATTGACACTTATATGCTGAAGAATTTGGATGATTTTGAGCTGGATGTGGACATGTTCTTAAAGGCTCTTCACGAATCCATTGATCTGTTGATCATTTGTAATCCAAATAACCCAACCAGCAAAGTGATTACCAAAGACCAGATGGATATCATTCTTGCACGCTGTCTAGAGCTTAATATATTTGTTATGGTAGATGAAACCTATGTCGAATTTGTCAAAGACATACATTTAATCTCTTCCATTGCGCTGACGAAAAAATATGACAATCTCATCGTACTTCGTAGTGTCTCTAAGTTCTTCGCCTCCCCGGGACTTCGTCTTGGCTATGCGATCACGAACAACGAGGACTTTCTTGAAGCAACCGCCAACGGTAAGACCCCTTGGAACATCAATGTATACGCATCGGTTGCCGGTGTCATGTTTGAGGATGATCACTATATTAATCTGACTAAAAGTCTGATTCAGACGGAACGGAATCTGATCTATTCTGCCTTATGCAGCCGTAAGACGATCAAAGTATTCAAACCGGAAGCAAACTTTGTACTTATCAAACTGCTGAAAGAGGACCAGACCGCATCTGATGTCTTTGAATATTGCATCAAACGCGGTTTTATGATCCGTAACTGTACTGACTACGAAGGACTCGGGGATAAGTATATCCGTTTCTGCTTCATGAAGCCGGAGCAGAATGATAATGTGGTGAACACGATCCTCGAAATCGTATAAACTATCACCCTTGCACAGCGTAAGTTAGGACGGACGCGCGAAACATTAGGTTTCAAATCGGTTGTTTGGATATAACATATCAACGTAGTCGCTACTCATCACTCGCAGCGGATACTAGAATGTGCCTTTCATGTTTTAGGCATTGCCTTTCGAAAAGTCTGCACCTTGCTCGGCTAACGTTCCTAATGCTGTCGCAAGGTGCAAGACAATTTTCTTAAGGCATATATAGGCCATGTGGCACATTCAAGTACCGGCGGTTCTGAAGTACCTGCTTATGATAGATGTTATATCCTTGCAACCGATATTTACGTTATAGCGTTTCGCGCTGTTCACATCAAAATCTACTATGCTATGCTTATCGCCACCCCCGAGGCCGTTTCCTCGTTGGTGCCGGTAATCTACTGTAATATTGAACTATAGGGATAGAAAACATCTTAATTTATTACGAATATTAGCAAATCAATTTATTAATATGGTTCGTTGCGATTTCTAATAGTAATGCAAGAACAAGTAGCTATTCAACTCGTTGTATAAAGAAAAACGGATATGAATTATAAGCATATGTATCAATTACAAGTGCTCATCTTTAATTCATATCCGTTTTTTCTATTTCAAGTGATGTATTACT
>CACWQE010000097.1 GCA_902762905.1 uncultured Lachnospiraceae bacterium
CATTCACTAAGTGCTCAAGGAATTACCGGCGGTTCTGAAGTACCTGCTTATGATAGATGTTATATCCTTGCAACCGATATTTACATTATTGTGTTTCGCACTGTTCCTATCAGAGGCTATTACGCTGTACCTATCGCCCACCCGAAGCTGTTCTTTCATTGATGCAGGTGATCTACTGTAATATTGAGCTATAGGAATAGAAAATACATTGATTTATTATGAGTATTACCTAAACAATTTATTAATATGGTTTATGGTGATATCTGGTTGCCATACAGAATAGGATGTTATTCAGCCTGTTATATAAAGAAAAACGGATATGAATTATAAACATGTGCACCGATTACAAGTGTTCATCTTTAATTTATATTCGCTTTTCTCTATTTCAAGTGATATATCACTCAATCATGTTCTGTAATCAAGTTGTTAAATTTAACCACAATCAAAGGTTTGGGGCCATATTAACGCCAGACGGCTTCGGGTGGGCGATAAGCACAGCGTATATGTTAACGATAGTATATTGTGCCAACCTCAGCTTCGGAGAGAAAAATTTGGATTCCAAAGAGGGGCATTTGCGACTGTCGGTGCTTGCATTGAGCACTTAGTGAGGTGTTGCCGAACTTAGTGCGAAAGTACACTTGACCACTTAGCGAGATTTTTTCGAGCTTAGTGGGCATAGTGTTACATTGCTTAGCATCCGCTACTGGAGCAATTAAGTGCGAACAGCCCCGGCTTGGAACCAATTTTTCTAGGCCGTTGCGTCCGTTTGACACATACGTCCGTTTCACTTACGCTGTGCAAGGGTAAAATATTTTCCTAATAACCTATTGACAAAGTAGGTAAATGGGTTTATTATAAGACACAGCTTAAGGAAATGCTTGGTAAAGGAGAATAGATACGTGACAGATTGTGGATTTAATACAGCTCTTTTGCATGGAGTAGATGATAAGAACCCATATGGTACAACGCAGGTTCCCATCTATCAAAGCAGTGCGTTTCGGCACGAATGTGCAGAAGACTTAGAGAAGATTTTTACGAATAAGGCAATGGGATTTTCCTATACGCGAATTAACAATCCGACGGTGGAAGCATTTGAGAAGAGGGTCACTTTGTTGGAAGGTGGTATTGGAAGTGTGGCATGTGCTTCTGGTATGGCAGCACTTAGCAATGCATTCATGAATATCCTGCAAAGTGGTGACGAGATCGTGGCAGCAGCGGGATTGTATGGCGGGACGGTAGAGTTATTTGAGGATCTGGAGGCATTCGGAATTACGACAAGATATGTGAAGAAGAATGAGCCGGAAGCCTATGAAGAGTTGATTACGGATAAGACCCGTTTGATCTTTGCAGAGACGATTGGGAATCCGATGTTAGATGTAACGGATATTGCGGCAGTCGCAGAGATGGCACATCGGAATCATTTACCGCTGATCATTGATAATACCGTTGCGACACCGTATCTGGTGAAGCCGATCAGTCTTGGTGCGGACATCGTTGTCAATTCTTCATCTAAGTACATGAATGGTAACAGCGATGCGATCAGTGGAGTGCTGACGTGGAGTGGTAAGTTCAAGTGGGATGACGAACGGTATCCGGGCATGGTACCATATAAGAAGTTCGGACCAATGGCGTATATAGCAAAGCTACGGAATGGTTTATTTAGGAATATGGGTGCGTGTTTGTCTCCGCAGAATGCATTTTTGAATAACTTAGGATTAGAGACATTAGGACTTCGAATGGAACGCCAATGTGCGAATGCATTAGAACTTGCGAAGTATTTAGATACGTTAGAAGGTATTACGGTGAATTATCCGGGATTGCCAAACAGCCCATATTATGAGCTGGCAAAGAGACAGCTTCATGGTGGATTTGGTGCAATTGTGACGATGAGAACGGGAAGTAAGGAAAGAGCATTTGAGATTATTAATGCATTGAAACTTCCGTTTATTTTGTCTAATATTGGAGATACGAAGACATTGGTCATTCATCCGGCATCGACGATCGCAGTGCATCTGTCAAAGGAGGATCAGATCCAGTCGGGTGTGTATGATGATTTGATACGTGTGAGTGTTGGAATTGAGGATGTAGAAGATCTGAAGAAGGATTTTGCAAATGCAATAGGAGGAACGAGGTAGTATGGCAGAGGTAGATTACAGTACCCTGAAAAAGGGTGGATTCATGAGACAGAAGCAGAAGGATAACTTTTCCCTTCGTCTTGCAGTAGTCGGGGGAACCTTAACTGCAGAGAATTTGAAGAAGATTGCGGAAGTAGCAGAGAAGTATGGAGATGGTCATGTGCATCTGACATCCCGTCAGGGCGTGGAGATACCATTTATCAAGTTACAGGATATTGATGAGGTCAAGGAAGAGCTTGCCAAGGGTGATTGCAAGCCGGGTGTCTGCGGACCGAGAGTTCGTACGGTAACCGCTTGTCAGGGTAACCAGATCTGTCCGAGTGGTAACATTGATACTTATGATATTGCACAGAAGTTAAATGACCGTTATTTCGGTAGAGAGCTGCCACATAAGTTCAAGTTCGGTGTGACCGGATGTCAGAATAACTGTCTGAAAGCAGAGGAAAATGATGTCGGAATCAAGGGTGCATTGGATGTGAAGTGGAAGCAGGAGGCCTGTATCAATTGTGGCTTGTGTGCGAAGGTATGCCGGTCGAATGCGATCACCATAGAAGATGGCAAGGTTGTAGTCGATTATGATAAATGTAACTATTGTGGACGTTGCGTGAAGTCCTGTCCGACAGATGCGTGGGATGCGGAATCTGCTTATCTGGTATCCTTTGGCGGAACCTTTGGTAACGCGATCAGCAAGGGCGAATATCCATTGCCACTGATTACATCCGAGGAACAGTTATTCCGTGTGACAGATGCAGCCATTCAGTTTTTTGATGATTATGCAAACCCAAGTGAGCGTTTTAAGTTCACGTTAGACCGGGTTGGCAGAGAAGAATTTTATAAGAGATTAAAGGAGGCATATAATGGGTGATTTTCAGATTGATGATACAGTAGATATAACAGATGTGGTTTGCCCGGTAACATTTGTAAAGGCAAAGGTAGCGTTAGAGGAGTTAGATGATGGACAGATTCTTGCCATCCGTATGAATGACGGCGAGCCGGTACAGAATGTGCCAAGAAGTATTAAGGAAGAGGGTCATCAGATCCTGAAGCTGAATGCGAATGAGGATGGTACTTATACCCTTATTGTTAAGAAGGTAGAGGAAGAATAATCAATTTGCCAGAAAATTATAAGAAGATATTCTTATATGGTGAGATTTTGGAAGATGATTTGCAAGAAAGGAGAAAGACATGGCAGCAAGAATTAGCAGTGCTGATTTTGAAGAGAAAGTTCTGAAAGCTGATAAGCCAGTTTTAGTGGATTTTTACTCCGATACATGTATTCCATGTAAGCGAATGGCAGGAGTGCTTGGAGATATTGAGGATGAATATGAAGATAAGCTTTATCTTTATAAAGTAAATGTGAACTATGAGGAAGACTTGACTGCAAAGTATCAGGTGATGTCTGCTCCAACTTTGATTGTGTTTGAGAACGGCGAAGAGAAGAGCCGGTTATCTGGAGCAGCAGGCAAGGATGAGATTGTAAAGTTATTTAGCTGATCTTGCAAGGCAGTCGAGAGAAAAAGAATTGCCGATAAGAAAAGTTTGCAGACAGTGATCGCAGGAGAGAAGAATCGTGTGGTGCTGTATAAGAAATGAGATGTGTGTTAATTCAATTAGAATATCAGGAGGATGAAAAGATGACAATTACAGTAGCTGGTAACAAGAAAGAATATGAAGATGGTATTAATTTACCTACATTGATCGAGAAAGAGCAGATTGATAATGCAGAATATGTTACCGTAACGATCAATGATGAGTTTGTAGAGAGAGAGAAGTTCCCAGAGACGATCATCAAGGATGGTGACGTGGTAGAGTTCTTATATTTCATGGGAGGAGGAGCTAGATAATGGCATTTACCAATGAACAGTTAGAGCGCTATTCCCGTCATATTATCTTGCAGGAAGTTGGCGTGAAAGGTCAGAAGAAGTTATTAAATGCCAAAGTTCTGATCATCGGTGCTGGTGGTTTAGGTGCTCCGGCAGCATTGTATTTGGCAGCAGCAGGAGTTGGAACGATTGGTATTGTGGATGCAGATGAGGTTGATTTATCCAATCTGCAAAGACAGGTTATTCATACAACACAGGATGTAGGCAAGGCAAAAGTGAAGTCCGCAGCAGAGACAATGGAAGCAATCAATCCAGATGTTACGGTGAAGACATATCGTACATTTGTGGATTCAACGAATATTATGGACTTGATTGCAGATTATGATTTCATCATTGATGGAACCGATAATTTCCCTGCTAAATTCCTGATCAATGATGCCTGCGTTATGGCAAAGAAACCATTTTCTCATGCAGGTATTATCCGTTTCAAGGGACAGCTTATGACGTATGTTCCAGACGAAGGGCCATGTTATCGTTGTGTATTCAAGAATCCACCTCCAAAGGATGCGGTTCCAACCTGTAAGCAGGCTGGTGTCATCGGTGCTATGGGCGGTGTTATCGGAAGTCTTCAGGCAATGGAAGCAATTAAGTATATTATCGGCAAGGGTGATCTGCTTACAGGAAAGCTGTTGACTTATGATGCATTGAAGATGGATTTCCATACGATCAAGCTTCCAAAGAACTGCAATTGTGCAGTATGTGGGGAACATCCAACGATCACAAAGCTGATCGATTATGAACAGGCAGAATGCGACTTGAAGAAATAAGGAATGGTGATATATGAGCATTGTATTAAAGTTAAAAAAGAGTGATTACGATAAGATGCTTAAGCATTGCAAAGATGGTCTGCCGAATGAATCCTGCGGTCTGTTAGCGGGAACGGTAGAAGGTGAAGTAAAGACAGTTACCAAGATCTATCTGTTGACGAATATAGATGCAAGTAACGAACATTTCTCTATGGATCCGAAGGAGCAGTTTGCCGCTCTGAAGGATGCCAGAGCTAATGGAGTTGAGATTATCGGTAATTTTCATTCTCATCCGGAATCCCCATCAAGACCATCGGAGGAAGATAAGCGGCTGGCATATGATCCAAGTATTGAATACCTGATCTTGTCTTTGCAGGAGGCAGATAATCCGGTTTTGAAGGCGTTTGGGATTGATAAGGACAAGAATGTGACGATTCACGAAATCCAATACATTTAAACTTATACCCTTGCACAGCGTAAGTGACGACGGACGCGCGAAACATTTATGTTACGAATCGGTTGTTTGGATATAACATATCAACGCAGGCACGCTCTCGCTACTCATCACACGCAGCGGTACTAGGCTCGAAAACACCTCGCCGAGTACCGGCGGTTCTGAAGTACCTGCTTATGATAGATGTTATATCCTTGCAACCGATATTTACGTTATTATGTTTCGCGCTGTTTGCATCAGAATCTACTACGCTATGCTTATCGCCACCCCGAAGCCGTTCGGCGTTAATAGGCTCCGGAGCTTTGACTGTGGTTAATATTAATAATCTGGCTACATGTCAGGACAGAAGAATATATATTACCGGATATAAGAGAAAATCGGACATGAATTATGTACACGTATAATTAGCGTGTATACTCATCCATGTCCGGTTTTAGTGTATATAATAAGTACGGTATAGACTCATACTTACATGAAATTATCAACTCACAGAAATAAAGAATAGCTTTATTGATAAGCTTACTTCCACCATACG
>CACWQE010000098.1 GCA_902762905.1 uncultured Lachnospiraceae bacterium
AGGCATGAACTCTAGTGCGAAAGAGAGCAGCGCTGCGAGGTGTTTTCGAGCCTAGTACCGCTGCGAGTGATGAGTAGCGACTACGATGATATGTTATATTTCTGCAACCGATGATTCGTAACCTTAATGATTCGCGCGTCCGTTTCACTTACGCTGTGCAAGGGAATGGGAACCTTTTGGGGAGATAAAACGTCTTATAGGTGTAAGTTAACTTATAGGGCCCAAGCAGACTCACATATAAAGGAGTTCGATATGAAGAAAAATGGACGAGAGACAAAGTTCATAGCGCTGGTAAAGGAAAATCAGGGTGGATTATACCGGGAAGCATATTCATACCTGCATAATAAGGAAGATGCAGAGGATGCAGTGAGCAATATGATCGTGAAGGCGTATTCGAATCTGGAACGGTTAGAAGATGTCCGAAAGATGCGTTCGTGGCTATACCGTATTCTGGTGAATGAATGTAAGGATATGCTAAGAAAACGCAGCCGGGTACAGTTTGCAGATGCTACGGAAATGGAGTCCGTGCAATCAGAGACGTCATTTTCACAGGAGACAGGAACAGATGAACCGGATTTGTATGAATGTATTTGCCGGTTAGAAGATCCATTTCGGGAAGTTACCCTGTTGTTTTATTATGAGGAATTCAAGGTGAAAGAGATTGCCACAATCTTAGGGGTTGCGGAGGGAACCGTGAAGTCCAGATTAGCCAGAGCCAGACAGCAATTGAAGGAAATGATAGATCGAAAGGATGGGTGAGTATATGATAAGCAGAGCAGACCGGCTGTTTCGCCGGATGGCAAAGAGATCCAATTATCCGCAGTCAGAAGATATGGAGAAAAAGGTCGATGCGTTATTAGAAGAGCTGACCGGACGACAGGGTGATGATAAGCAGTATGCGATATATCGTAGGGTTGCCATTGCATGTATGGCGGTGATCGTGGCAGGTGTATTAGCAAAACCGGCAGCAGCGGCGGTCAATTATGTTGCTAAACGGATGCAGCAGGTGCCGGAAACTACACAGGAGAAATTATACGAGGAGCAGCAAACTGCACAGGGGGATGAGGCAATCCGATATTCCCGTGCATTATCTCCAAAGGAACAACAGCGATATGATCAATTATTTGCCGAATACGAGAAAAATGGGAAGATGCCGGAGAAAGAGCTATTTACGGAAGAGACGTATAGTGGAACGAAGGATTATCCGGTCTATACAACGAAAGATAGAAGACTTTGGCTCCCGGAGCGGGATTTGACGGATGAGGAAATGCTACAGATTATTGATTATTATCACGTCGTGGATTATAGTATGCAAAATGAGAATCAGAAAAAGCAGAAGTTTACACAAGAGACAACAGAAGTGACCGGCTCCGATATGAAAATGGTGCAGGAAAAGGCAATTACTCTGCTGGAAACAACATTTGGTGTGGATGCAGAATCATTTAAGATAGAGGTGTCAAGTGATGTGCATGGACGAGAGGATGAAGAATTATATGTGGTCGATTTCTTACAGGGGAATCACCTCATGTACGAGATATATTTCCAGAAGCAGAATCTTAAGCAGGTAAGTATCAGCATTGCAGACCCGGATAAGGATTATTATGCAGCGTCTGCGGAAGTAACGGATGATATGCTGCGGGAGATGAAACAGCAGGCAGTTACGCTTTGCGAGGCATATGGATATTCAGTTGATACGAAGGATTCTATAGTAGAATATAAGATAAATGAGGAGGACAAGATACCATCTGGGAATGTGAGGATTTTTTGTTCCGTGGGAGATGGTGCCGGCTATTGCTTCCTTTACAACATACCATATGGTGAAATCTGGTGTGTAGATTATATGCCACATATGACAGGAAATGTGGAAGCACAGCAAAATAATACCAATAATATAGAGTACAATAAAGAAAAGGGCATCACACAGTTGTGGCTTCCGTTTGAATAGAGAAAACCTCACACGATAGAGTAATCTGTGACATGTGGTAACCGAAATGGCATTTACCTTGGTTTGATCACAGGATCTATATTGTGTGAGGTTTTTCTTATATGTGTGTTTATCATATAGCATGGAGAATCAGCAATGAGAATGAAATATTCTGTGCCGTTGACGATCCCTATGCAATATTTTCTTTGGATGCAAAATCAATCTGATGGATTGCACTTGCGGCTCCGCTTGATTCGTGCAGATAGAATCCGGTCTGCCGGACGACTGCTTTGACCTCTCCGTTAGCTGAATCGGTGTGGCTGAATTGCGTATTGGCTGCACCAAGATATATGGCTCCGACATCCGCATCCGCCAAAGACATTAAATGGTCGTTGCCGTCTTTGTCTTTCGTCCATATCTTTAACTTAGAGTATACGGCATCATTTTCGTCAATCCATCCATTACCGTCTTCATCAAATTCGGCTAATTCTTTGAAGCCGTTACCAGTCTTTGCTCCGAATAATTCGTTGCCATCATCAATTATACCATTGCCGTTGCGGTCTAATGCCAAGAATGCATTACCTTCGGAAAGGCTTGCAATTTCTTCTTTTGTTCCGTCACCGTCAATGTCAAAGAACCAGGTCTGGTCTTCAATCGTATCCGGGGCATCCTTTAGCTTAAATACCAATGGATCCGTCAGAATATATTGTGTTCCGGTCTGAATCTGCTCTGTGGTTGCTTCAAACGAACGGCTCATTTCCATTGTCATACGGAAATCAATCGAGCGGCCATCTTCGGTGACAACGCTTCCGGTCGTGGTAAAACTTGTGTTTTCAGATTCTTTGATGCTTACCTGCGTATAATCGGTGCGGTTCCATAGACTTCCTGGTTGTGTGCTGTCTGTAGACAGATCTAAAATGCCGCTTCCATCTGAAGTTGTAATACCAAGAAGCTGTTGACGGATGCGTTCCATAAATTCTTCAATCCGCTGAATCAGTTCTAAATGAAACTGTTCCAAGGAAGATTTGGTTTCCTCTAAGGAACGGCTTTTGTGCAGCATGTTGCTATAAAGACCGGAGGCTAATGGTTGCTCCTGATCTTCATTGGAATTTGCAGGTGTATAGGAATCGTAGGTCCCATTTGAGGAATAATACGACATAGACATCTGCGTATACTGAAAAGCAAATGCATTCGCGGAATAATTGGTGACGCCTGTACCGATCTGCTGTAATTTTGTTGCTTTCTTGACACCTACTTTCTGTGAGTAGCTGCGTGTTGTGCCCATCTGGACTGTACTTGAATCAATCTTCATGTCTCTCACCCTTTCAAAATGTATTCCAGTCTAACCATTTTGGCTGGCAGTATGTCTTATCATAAGTCCTGACTGCCTCAGGGGTGAACATCCTTGTTCGAGTACCAATCTAACCAATTAGTATTTCGGAAACATTTGGAAAATTCTGTAGGGATAATGGATAATATGTGAAAGAAAAAGGAAATGATATAGAAAAGAGCGGGTATAAATGGAAAGAAAAGGTTTACTTTTAGAAAATGGCACAGTATAATATCCGTTAGTGCGTCTATTGGTAACCTATAATAGATTGCACTATGAATTTTACAATAATAGTTAAAGTATCGTGGTTTAGAGGGCAGATTTCAGAGAGAATCAAAATGAATTATTTTACAGAATGGATTCCATGTTTACTTGATTAACTTTGAAAGTTAGAAAGGAAAGAATTATGTATCAGGTAATTAAAAAAGATGGCAATGCGAAGCGTGCCACTTTTGAGACGGTGCATGGAACGGTGCAGACACCGGTATTTATGAATGTGGGAACGGCTGCGGCAATTAAGGGTGCGGTTGCAACAACCGATCTACAGGAGATTGGAACGCAAATCGAGCTTTCGAATACGTATCATCTGCATGTGCGGCCGGGTGACCATATAGTGAAGCAGTTAGGCGGTCTTCATAAATTTATGAACTGGGATAAGCCAATCCTGACGGATTCCGGTGGATTTCAGGTATTTTCATTAGCGGGTCTTCGTAAGATCAAAGAGGAAGGTGTCTATTTCAATTCCCACGTGGATGGACGCAAGATATTCATGGGGCCGGAAGAGAGTATGCAGATCCAGTCGAATCTGGCATCTACCATCGCAATGGCATTTGATGAGTGTGCACCGGCTTTGGCAGAGCGCAAGTATGTAGAGGATTCGGTAGCCAGAACTACCAGATGGCTTATTCGATGTAAGGCGGAAATGAATCGCCTGAATTCTTTGGAGGATACGATTAATAAGAATCAGTTGCTATTTGGTATTAATCAGGGAGCGATATATAAGGATATCCGTATCGAACATGCCAAAGCGATATCCGAGCTGGATCTGGATGGTTATGCGATCGGCGGTCTGGCAGTAGGTGAGACACATGAGGAAATGTATCATATTATTGAAGAGACAATGCCGTATCTCCCAGAGAATAAGCCAACTTATCTGATGGGTGTCGGAACACCGGCCAATATCTTAGAGGCGGTTGACCGTGGTGTGGATTTCTTTGATTGTGTATATCCAAGTAGAAATGGTCGTCATGGACATGTGTATACGAACCATGGCAAGCTGAACCTGTTCAATGCAAAGTATGAGTTAGACAGTCGCCCGATCTCGGAAGAGTGTAATTGTCCGACCTGCCGTAATTATTCAAGAGCATATATCCGGCATTTATTAAAAGCAAAAGAAATGCTTGGAATGCGTCTTTGTGTCTTGCATAATTTGCATTTTTATAATAATATGATGAGTGAGATTCGTGAGGCAATTGAACAAGAGCGTTATCAGGAATATAAGAAGATGCGCTTGGATGGATTTGAGCAGGGAGAATAACTCACAGGTGAATCATATATTTTCTAAGAAGTAAAGGAGAACAAACTATGTTAACAATGTTTTTAGACAAAGCAGCATCAACAGCACAGGCAAGCGGTGGACAGTCCGCATTATTCTGGATCGTATATATCGCATTATTTGGTGGTATTTTCTACTTCCTTTTAATTCGTCCACAGAAGAAACAGCAGAAGCAGCAGGATGCATTAAGAAGCAGCATCCAGCCGGGTGATAACATCATGACTACTGGTGGTTTCTACGGAGTTGTATTAGACGTGGTAGATGATACCGTTATCGTTGAGTTTGGTAACAATAAGAACTGCCGTATTCCAATGCATAAGAATGCAATTGCTGAGGTTGAGAAGTCGGATGCAGAGGCAGACGATACCAAGAAATAAATATTCCCCTTGCACAGCGTAAGTGAAGACGGACATGCATGTTTGGGTTGTGAACCCGGCTTTGGGCGGTGTCATATTGCAGCAGGCACACTTGCGTTACGGGCTCGCACGCAACAGACACTAATGCTCCTTATACTTGCAAATATGACAAACCACCCCTGCCGGGATTTACTTTTTTGAGCATGCGCTGTATACAACATAGATTAACTTATCGCTGTGCCTATCGCCCACCCGAAGCCGTCCCTCGTTGGTGCGGGTGATTTACTGTAATGTCGGGATAAAGTCGGCTTATCAATGAAGCTATTCTTTACTTCTGTGAGCTGACAATTTCATGCAAATTTGAGTCTGTACTGCGCTTATTATATACACGAAAACCGAACACGAATGAGTATACACTCTAATTATACGTGTACATAATTCATGTCCGGTTCTCTCCGTCTTCGCTTATATCCAGTAATATATATATCTTCTGCCCTAGCATATAGTCAGATTATCAATTTTAA
>CACWQE010000099.1 GCA_902762905.1 uncultured Lachnospiraceae bacterium
CATTTGCTAACTGGCCGGTCAGCAATGACAGTTTAACTTAGGTATCTATTTTTGTAAAATCATTTACTCTCTACACTTTGAATTATACAGGAAGCTATTATGATATAATTAAAATATTATCAACAAATAAGGAGATTTCTTTTATGAACAATTATAATCAAAATAACCAAAATTCAATACACGGATCAAACAATACTATTATACAATTTCAAAGTAACGATTCCATTCAAAATCCTATCTTAGATTATTCAAAACAATATTCTGCAAAAGATTATTGTTACCGAAAACATACATTTGGTTCTCTAATCCGTATTCTAATAACTATTATTACAACAATAGCAGATCTACTTACAATAACACAAGTTTTCTTTCCATTATTACTAAAAAGTTTTTATTTTTTTAATACTAACAAGCAATACCTATACCTTATTCTATCCTTTGTATTCGCTTTAGTTGCAATAGCACTAACCGCCTTAATTAAATACGAGCTTGTAATTTTATCAAACATCCATACTTCTGGAATTTGCCATAATATTTATTATTCTGATACCACATATAAATTAATTACTAATCGATGTCCTATTTGCGGAAGCAGAGTAACAATAAAATCTTCTAAAGGTACAATAACTTTTCATTGCACCAAATCAGATAATCACTCAAAAACAATTGATATCACCGAACTGAACAATTTACCTATGAAATAGCATTATTGTTAATATAAGTCCTATTATTTCAATCAGTGCGGCAACCCTAAGCGTCATAGTGCTTGCATTATCCGCTAGTGTCAACATTTCTCTTTTTTTAGGAAATATCAGCACCATAATAAATAGTATAAACATCCATATAACTGCAACACAACTTAGTACCACTCCCAACAATAATAAAAATAGTACAAGCATTGATAATATATGATTATATTCCACAATCACTTTATCCTTTCACAGAATCAGGCAGGACGCTCCGAGGAACATCCTGTCTGTATATCTCTACTCCCTGATCTTTGTTTTCTTTACCTTAGACCAGCGCCCATATACAATATTCCCTTTGGTATCGTAGCTGTAACCTCTGACTGCCACATAATATGTTCTGCCCTTCTTAAGATGCTTAAGCGTCTTCGATGTTGTTGTTGCAGCCGCCTTAACTGTTACTGTCTTTGCTTTCTTCATTGACTTCCTTGCTGCATAGCGGATCTCATAGCCATCTGCAGCTTTTCCATCGATTGTAATACGCAGCTTCCGGCCTTTGACATTCAACAGCTTCACAGCCTGCACCTCTGCGATCGTCACAGCTGACATATCTGCCGTCAGATCCTTTTTCTTTTCCGGTGACACTTGAATCATATTCGGCGCATTCTGTTCTTCCATCGGCTCCTCATCTGTTCTCGTAAGCTCCTCATCTCCTGCTGCAGCCGCATCACTTTTTAACGATGTAAACTTCGCATAGAAAGTGATATCTTCATACGTGTCTTCACAGATCTTAGTGATTCTTGAATCCTTCTTAAAAGACGCATCCGTGAACCATCCATCAAATCTGTATCCTTCCTTGGTGGCATCTTTTAATATTAAAGTAGACTTCCACTCATACACTCCCGGATTCTGCGTAGAATTGGTTCCACCATCTAACTCATAGGAGATCTTACTGCTTAATGCCGTCTTCGTCCCAGTATATCCATCTTTTTCATACGACAGATATGCGGCAGATTTGGACGCTGCTGTAAGATGAACGGATTTCGGAAATGCATTCCCTAAAGATACCGTATCGCTATCCATATATACTTCCGTAAGACCAGTGCCGGAAAAAGCATCTTCTCCGATCATTTGAATGGATTTCGGTATGCGTACCGTATCCATCTTCTGATCTTTAAATGCACCTTCTGCAATCTCTGTTACTGGATATTTCTCTCCTTCATAGACCAGATATTCCGGGATCTGCAGATCACCATTTCCTGTGCCGGATGTAACGGTTGCCAGCTTGTTCTCTCCGATTACATAAGAGATCCCATTCTTCTCCGTCTCTACATGAAACTTCCACTTAGCATATACCGAAAGAGGCTCACCGGAATCAACATCCGGGCAGTTGATCGTGTTCAACACATTGTTCCGGCACTTTGTATCTGCTGTACAATATTGACTTGCATACCATCCGGCAAATTCATAATTATGCCGCTCCGGGGTAACTAACCCGGTTGGACCGCCGATGATATAGCCATCCGGATTTCGTCCCTCGATGCCGATCTGACCACCATTTAATTCGGAATGAAGCGGCGCTGTAAAGTACCCTGGGTGAAGAACTACACGCTTATTATATTCCTCCACATCCCGAAGATATCCTTCCAATCGAAAGTTTGCCACACCCTGATACCATACCTTGATATTATGCTCTAACTGATACTGGTACTCCTCATATTCTCTCTGCGTCATATAGATTGTATTCGAACCATTCAGATTTCTCTGCAGGCTAATACTAATCTTTGTATCCCGATCCCTGACTGTCATCCTTTTACCGAGAAGCTCATTAATGGTGATATCCCGATAGAAACAGATCTCTTCAACAGAAGAGTTCTCCGGTACTTCAATCTGATGGGAATCTGTCATATCCACCGTTGTTACATCTCCCGATATATCCAATTCCTTAGTTGATATCTTTTCTTGATTTGAATAATCCTTGTCCTTGAACGAACATCTCAGATTTCCTTTTATCTGAATGTCTGGTACATTGTCATTGTTTGCGGTTGGAACCTTTCCATTACCGAGCATTGCAAAATCCCTGCAATGTTTATCCGTTACACCACTCCCATCAACAGTAAAGACCGGTGAAGAAGATAGGAAACACAGATCACCTGAGCTGTCATATAGCGCAAGATACAACTCATACGTAGAGCTCTTATATCCATTTGGACTATAATTATTCGACATTTTCTGAATCGTCCGTTCCCCGCTTGTTCTGTCTGTAGTAATCGTTACCAGTTCTGCTGTCACATTCGGCGATTCCTTTCCAGCAATCACTATCATCCTATTCGCCTGATCAAAGTTCCAGCCCACGAACATGTTACCTGCCGCTCTTGCACTGCCTGCCGGAATCAGCATACCAAGAAGCACAAGAAGTAACAGACTTCTTACTTTCTTCATCTTACAACTCCTTCCTGACCGGAGCTGATATAACATCATAAATGCCATTACGGACAATGCCATAAGCAGCATCAGGATCCGGCTGATCCAGTCGCCGGTCTTCACATGGCCAAAGCCATCAATGGTAGTGTTCGTGCTTACCGTAATGCTTGTATCTTCCTCAATCCGGTCATTCTCAATCTCTAATACCTGATCAAGATTATCTTTCGTTAAGTTAATCTCCCGCATCTGATCCTCTAAGCCATAACCTTTTAAGGTTTTTGTCTCCTGCAGATAATAGGTGCCTAACGCAAGATCTTCGATCAGGATCTCTCCATTCTTATCTGTTTTGTAACTGCCGATCTTGTCCTGGCTGCCGTTATAAAGAGTAAACTCTACACCCTTTAATGGCTGTTTTGTATCACCATCTGTCTTGATCACCTTAATACTGCCTTTATAACGACTGTTCTCAATCTGTAATACCTGCTGCAGGTTCTTACTCGTCAGGTCAATCTCCTGCATCCGGTCATCTAATACGTAATTCTCCAGAGTGCTGTTTTCCTGCAGATAATACTTGCCGATTGGCAGCCTATCAATGAAGATCTCTCCTTTCTCATCTGTCACAAAGGATGCTATCGCTGCCTTATTCTCATCGAATAAAGTAAAGCCAACTCCGGCTAATGCCTGCTTCGTGTCTGCATCCGTCTTGATCACCTTGATGTTACCCTTGTACCACTCATTTAATAAAGGCTCATCCTTGTTGATATCCATATCCACTGCATCACCTTCTAACGTCAGAGTGAACGGATATTCCTTCGTGTCCCGGATATAGCTCTTACTTGCTGTCTTAATCTCCTTGTAATAGTATTCTCCGGATACAAGCTGTGTATCTAAAGTTGCAATGCCCTTCTCATCGGTAACTGTATATCCGACACAGCTTCCAGCCTTCACAATCACCGTTCCGTTATAATTGGTGATATCCGTCTTGGCATATACACCAAATACAGCCCCGGCAAGCGGAACCTTCTTATACGTGTATACGGCATCACTGCTGCTGACGCCATTCACTTTCGTTTCACTTAAGGATACTTCCTCACCCTGCTTGTATATATGCAGCTTCGTTGGCAGGGATTCATTCATAAATTCCACCGTCTCAACCTGCTCTGATACTGTCTTATCATCTTTGATCACTACCTCTTTCGGTTCTTTGTCTAGCTTAAGCGCCGGATCGGTACTGATCTCGTATACGTAATAGGTACCCGGCTTCAGATTGGAGCTCTTCGCTGTTCCATCTTCTCCGGTTGTCAGCTTCTCGATCACCTTGCCATCCTTATCCCGGATCTCAAATACAATATCCTTAGCAGATAACGACTTAAAGTTTAACTTCCGGTATGTACCATAATCTGTCTCCTCGGTGGTGGCATCATATAGAAGCTCGCCGGTCTTCTGGATCAGGATGAAGTTGTGCTGCTCCTCATTCGTTTCTGTTATATAGAATACCTTACCATTTGCGGCATCTGCCTGAGAGCCTTCCACGGTACCATCCGGCAGCACTTTTTGTCCGAACCCATTATATGTCCACACGTAAGAGGATCTGCCCTGCAGGTTGCCATCCTCATCACTATTCGCATAGCAGTAACCGTTTGCCGGCTTTGTCTCTGTTACCATATAAGAGCAGCCCTCGTAAGCCGGTATTTCAAATCCGAAGTTAACATATCCGTTAGAATCCGAGGAAGCTGTCTTCAGCGGCACCCACGTATTATACTCATAAGTCGGTGTACCATTCGGATCTCTTGCTACCACAGCCGGAACCGTATCCGAAGCGGAGAAGAAATAGTCACCATCCGGATTCTTGCTGGACACTTTCATATATAGAGTAAACTCCGCCCCGGCTATTGGCGTCTCCTCTTTTTTCTGATCATCCTTCTTTGATTTCTCTATTTTCTTCACATACACATCCGCTTTATCCGGTGTATTAACAAAATCTCCTGTTGCAGCTCCTGCCGAATTTGTTATTGGAGTATCATCCTTTCCAGCAACAATCGTAAAATCATTTCTTGACAGATCCTGCACATATCCGGATGCTGTCGACTGTTCTATTACATAATAATTACCCGCC
>CACWQE010000100.1 GCA_902762905.1 uncultured Lachnospiraceae bacterium
ACCAAATTATTCTTTATCTCCTATAACTTGCCATTACAGTAGATTACCTGCACAAACGACAGAACGGCCCCGGGGGTGGCGATAAGCACAGCGTATATGTTAACGACAGTATGTTGTGCCAACCTCAGCTTCGGAGAGAAAAATTTGGATTCCAAAGAGGGGCATCCGCTACTGGAGCAATTAAGTGCAAACGGCCCCGGCTTGGAACCAATTTTTCTAGGCCGTTGCGTCCGTTTGGCACAATGTCCGTCCTGACTTACGCTGTGCAAGGGGGATAGGGTGTTGCCATGAGGAAGGAAATTGGCTATAATGAAATAACCTATTGGTACGAAAGGAAGTTAACGATGAACAAGAAAGAGATTAATGAGATAAAGAAGCAGTTCACACCGGAGAATTGTACAATTTCAAGGATCTGTGGCTGTTATGTGGATGGCGATAAGAATAAGAAGACGGAGTTAGCACAGACCTTTTTGACATTGACGGAAGAAGAGAATTTTAAGTATTTTACGATCTTTAAGGGTACGATGTCCGGTACGATCGGCAAGAATCTTCTGAATATGGAATTTCCGAACGAACAGGAAATGGAAGGAGGAACGCAGGAGTTTTTGCTTCGCCTGAAGAATTCGAAGTTAGAGGATAATGCTTTGTTAGAGCAGTTCTATGATAAGGTGATAGAGACGTATCATTATGATGAGCATTATTACATTATTCTGGTGTATGCATCTTATGATGTGCCGGGACGGACGAATGATGGCATTGAAAATGATGATGCTTCCGATTATGTATATGACTACATATTGTGCAGTATCTGTCCGGTGAAGCTGACAGATGCAGGACTTTGCTATAATGAGAAGAATAACAGTATTGAGAGCCGGATCCGTGACTGGGTTGTGGCAGCACCGACACATGGATTCTTATTCCCGGCATTTAATGACCGGAATTCCGATGTGCATGGATTATTGTATTATTCTAAGAATTCAGAGTTGTTACAGGAGGATTTCATTGATCAGACATTAGGATGTGGAGCCCCTTTGACATTTAAGGCACAGCAGGAGACATTTCAGGATATTATTGAGAATTCGCTGGGTGAACAGTGCGATTTTGAGACCGTTAAGACCATTCATGAAAATCTCAATGAGTATGTGGAAGATCGCAAGGATGCACCGGAACCACCGGAGCTTGATAAGATGGATATGCGTAAGCTGTTAGAGGACAGCGGCGTGAAACAGGAAGCGTTAGAACAGTTTGAGACGGCATTTGACAGTATTGTCTGCGATGAGGAACAGCCGAAGTTTACGGCGGCAACGGTAGCAAGTACAAAGAGCTTCGATATTAAGATGCCGGATGTTGTGATCAAGGTGAAACCGGAGCGCACCGATCTGGTGGAAACGCGGATGATTGATGGCAGACAGTATATTATGATCGAAGTAAATGACAGCGTGGAGGTCAACGGAATCAGTGTCCGCAATGTGAATATGGAGACTGGCGAGATCATGGAGTAATATATTTAAAGATGAAGTAAGGATATATCTATAATAATAGAAGTGATGCTATGTGTTACGGAAGCTGAAATGATAACGGAATTGCAGATGCCACATAGTAATATAAGATCTGAAACAGGGTGTAAGATTCGTAGAAAAGAGGGAATATAACATGTATAAACAGGTATCAAAATTAATCGTATATCGGGATTTGGGCGAGGACAGTATCCTGAAACGGCTGGCAGCCATTTTTGAGGACTTTGACTGGTACAAAGAAAATGTATTAGGCAGTTCATCTGCATTTAGTGCATCTAAGTTAGAGGAGATGAAGGACAAGAAACATATCAGCAAGGAAAGCCTGATCACCCGGATCTATGGGGAAATCAAACGGCTGTTAGACCTTGCGACAGATTATGGATTTGATGATAATCTGTGGCACAATTATCTGACCTTTGTAATGATGACGAATGAGAACTCATTTACACTTACCAGTGAGAAGGTGGGAGCAAATGACGGCAGCGTGAATCATTTTGCAATGAATGACTTTAACATTTTTAAAGAGTTGTTTGATTATAATTTCTATGAGATTGAGCAGGAATTAGGAATTGACTGTTTCTCAACGATCTCAAATTACAAGGCGATTGTTAAGAAAGAGAGAATGTATAATTATAATGTGTCAGAAAAGGTTCGGGAATTGTCGAAACGATTAGAAAAATGTGAGAGCGGAGAAGGCTTCTTTAAAGAAGTAACGAAATTCTATGCAGATTATGGTGTTGGCATGTTTGGACTTAACAAAGCGTTCCGTATTCGGAATGTCGGAGATAAGGTTGACATTTTCCCAATCAACAATACGGAGACGGTTATGTTGGATGATCTGGTAGGATATGAGATTCAGAAAAAGAAACTGATCGATAATACAGAGGCATTTGTGGAGGGAAGACCTGCGAATAACTGTCTGCTGTTTGGCGATTCGGGTACCGGTAAATCGACATGTATCAAAGCCATTATCAATGAATATTATGATCAGGGGCTTCGTATGATCGAGATCTATAAGCATCAGTTTAAGGATTTGTCAACGGTGATCTCCATGATCAAGAACCGGAATTATCGTTACATTATTTATATGGATGATCTTTCTTTTGAGGAATTTGAGATTGAATATAAGTTCCTGAAAGCGGTCATTGAAGGTGGTGTAGAGACGAAGCCGGACAATGTGTTGATCTATGCAACTTCGAACCGCAGACATTTGATCAAAGAGACATGGAATGACAGAAATGACTTAGAGCATGGAGATGGCGGCGAATTACATCGTTCTGATACAATGCAGGAGAAGTTATCTCTGGTGAATCGTTTTGGTGTGACGATCAATTTCTCTCGCCCAAATCAGAAAGAGTTCTTCCATATTGTAACAGAATTGGCAGCACGGGAGCCATCTATCACATTATCCGAAGAGGAACTTTGTGCAGAGGCGAACAAGTGGGAGTTGTCGCATGGAGGAATCTCTGGACGTACTGCACAGCAGTTCATCAATTATCTGGCAGGTAAGGCAGATTAGAGTATTTTGCGGGATGCAATGTGAAAGTGTGCTGTAATTATGAGGATCAAAGAAAAAGAGGAAACATTTAAGGCAGGTAACAGGAATGAAAATTGTATTAGCAGCATTAAATGCAAAATATGTACATTCGAATCTGGCGGTATATGATCTCAAAGCATATGCAGACAAACAGTTAATGGCGGTATACGACAGGGCATCGATGCCGCAGATTGTGATTAAAGAATATACGATCAATCATAATTTAGATCAGATCTTGCAATCTTTGTATCAGGAAAAGGCAGCAGTGGTTGCCTTTTCTTGTTATATCTGGAATATTCACGAAATTCTAACCATTGCAAAAGAATTGCATAAAGTCGCACCGGCTACCCGTATCTGGTTAGGTGGCCCGGAGGTAAGCTTTGATTCCGACAAGCTGATGAAAGAGAATCCATTTGTAGAGGGAATTATACAGGGGGAAGGTGAGATTACCTTTTATGAGATGACACGGGTATGGGCGGAAAATGGGGACTTGTCGGATGTGAAAGGGATTATATATCGGGATAGGGAGGACAGTCTTCATCAGAATCTGCCAAGACCGATCATGTCACTTGATGAGGTGCCGTTTATTTATCAGAATCTGGATGAATTTAAGAATAAGATTCTATATTATGAGACAAGCAGGGGATGTCCGTTTTCGTGCAGCTATTGTCTGTCCTCGATCGATAAGAGAGTGCGGTTCCGGAGCATGGAACTCGTAGAGCCGGAATTGCAGTTTTTCTTAGACCATAAGGTGCCACAGGTCAAGTTCATTGACCGGACATTTAACTGCAAGAGAGAACATTCTCTGGCAATCTGGAGATATATTACGGAGCATGATAATGGTGTGACGAATTTTCATTTTGAGATCTCGGCAGATCTGTTAGGCGAGGAAGAATTGGAAGTGTTTCGGACAATGCGGCCGGGGCTGATTCAGTTAGAGATTGGATTACAGTCGACGCATCCGGCTACTGTCAAGGAGATTCACCGTACTATGAATATCGAGAAAGTAAAGAAGAATATGCTTGCGGTACATGCCATGCATAATATTCATCAGCATTTAGATCTGATTGCTGGCTTGCCATATGAGGATTTTGTCACATTTCAGAAATCATTTAATGAGGCGTATGCCATGAAGCCGGATCAGTTACAGCTTGGATTCCTGAAAGTACTCAAGGGCTCCTATATGGAGGAACAGGTAGAAGCGTATGGGTTACAATATCAGGACTACCAGCCGTATGAGGTGTTGTGTACAAAGTGGATCACTTATGATGAAATACTTGCTTTGAAAAAAGTGGAGGAGGTGGTGGAGGTCTATTATAACAGTGACCAGTTTGCACACACCTTGCCTTATCTGTTATCATTCTTTGATTCGCCATTTACATTCTATCAGACGCTGGGCAACTATTATGAAATGAATGATCTGTTTGGTATTGGATTCAAGCGGGAAGCACGGTATGAAGCGTTAAGACAGTTTGTACTTGAATGGTTAGAAAAAAGTGGCGGCACTGCAGAGGAAGCAAGACCTGCAAGTGATATAAGCGATTCATCCGATTCTGGAAACATAGCGGAAAGAACAGGAGATAAGGAAGAACAAAGAAAGAGAATGAAAGGTCTGTCGATGCAGGTTTTAGACGATCTTCTCACATATGATTATTATTTGAGGGAAAATGCAAAAAGTCGTCCATCCTGGCGCCCGGGAGATGCGGTGGATAAGACGACCTATCATCAATTCTTTAAAAATGGTGGAACAGATGAGATCATGCTTGCAAAAGAGGGATATGACTCTAAAGTGGCAGCCCGGATGATGCATATAGAACCGCTGTCTGGTACAGCAGTTAAGTGGATTCTTGCAGATGGAACGGATGCGTATGTGGAGAGTGCTGTTACATCGTTTGAAGAGGATACCACCTATTATTGTCTGTTTGACTATGATGAAAGGAATCCGCTGTCGAGGGATGCAAGGGTGAAGATCCTCACGCACCTCTAAACTTTTACCCTTGCACAGCGTAAGTGAAGCGGACGCGCATGTTGAGGGTTGTGAACCCGGCTTTGGGCGGTGTCATATTGCAGCAGGCACACTTGCGTTACGG
>CACWQE010000101.1 GCA_902762905.1 uncultured Lachnospiraceae bacterium
CTTAATGAGTGCGTAGCACGAATTTAGTGCTGCTACTGGAGCAATTAAGTGCGAACGGCCCCGGCTTGGAACCAATTTTTCTAGGCCGTTGCGTCCGTTGGGCACAAAGTCCGTCACTTACGCTGTGCAAGGGGAAAAATTTGACTTTTTGGATAGGTTATGCGTTATAGTATATGAAACGTTTCGGAGGTGATGCAGTAGTGAGTGATGGTTCAGATATAAGAAAAGCACAAAACGGTGATGTGGAAAGCATGAACCGTTTGTTTGACCGGTATTATGATGCTGTTTACAGCTATTGTTATCGCCATGTAAAGCATAGGGAGATAGCGCAGGATCTGACTCAGGAGGTGTTCCTTCGGGTATGCCGGACGCTGGGAGATTACCGGCATTACGAGAAGTTTGAGAATTTTCTGTATGTGATCGCAAGGAATCTGTGCAAAGATCATTATAAAAAACGGGTTGTCTATTCCCTTGACGAGCTGGAAGTGCCAAAGACAGAAACCGGCTTTGCCCGGTCGGAAGATCAGATTGTAATGGAACGGGCTATTGCGGGACTTCCAGAGTTAGAGCAGGAGATTGTATATCTCCGGTTCTATCAGGATCTTAAGATAAAGGATATTGCAAAAATATTAGATCTTGGTCTGTCAACGACCAAATATCATTTAAAGAAAGCACAGGAACAATTGGCATATGAATTAGCGGAAGGGAGGAATACAAAATGAAAAAAGAGTGGAAAATGTATCCGGGCAGGATACCGGAGCCGGACATGGCAAAGAAAGAACAGGCAAGACAGAAGATACTTTGTGAGATGCAGCAATACCGCATGACAGATATACAATTTATCTGCGGTCAAATTCGGTTTGTGAGACCATATTTATGGGTGGTGCAAATGCTATTCTGGCTGCTGGTCAGTGCAGGTATGTATCGGCTGCAGTCGGATGGTATGCAGGAATACCGGTTGTATTCCCTGATCGCGATGGTGACCCCGGTCTTGTTTGTATTTCAGATTGAGCAGTTTGCAAAGATATACCAGCAGAGCATGTTGGAGATTGAACTGACAACACGATTTTCGTTAAAGAAATTATTGCTGGCGCGTTTGCTGATATTTGGCACGGTAGATTTGTTTGCGTTAGCAGGGTGGATCGCATTTTGGCATGTGGGAACAGAATCGGATCTTTGGCGGATTACATTGTATTCATTGGTTCCGTTTAATTTGATGGTAGCAGGTCTTTTTGTGTTATTGCGGTTTGAATATAGTGGACATTACAGCTATATAGCGATCAGTTATATGGCTGTGTTAGGTGGATTGTTTGATGTTCTTGCCAGATGGCGGCCGGGAATCTATGGAACAGAAAATGAGATCTGGTGGTTTGCGGTATTGCTAGTCACGTTATTATTAGGAATCTGGTCTGTTAGCGTATTGTTAAAATGCAGCATGGAGAAAGGAGTACAGAATGAAATTAACTTTGGAACAAACAACGAAATGCTATGGAGATAAGATAGCAGTCGATCACTTAAATACAACATTTGAGAATGGTGTGTATGGTCTGTTGGGGGCAAATGGTGCCGGTAAGACAACGCTGATGCGGATGATCTGTGGAATCTTGTCACCAACAAGTGGTGCAATCCAATATGATGAACAGGATATTACAAGTATGGGAGAAGAATACCGGGAACTTTTGGGATATCTGCCGCAGGATTTTGGATATTACCCAGAATTTGAAGCAAAGGAATTCATGTTATATATTGCTGCATTGAAGGGAATTCCTCCGATGATGGCACGCAGGAAGACAAAAGAACTGCTGGAGCTGGTCGGATTGTCACAGGTAGCCCGTAAGAAGATCAAGACATTTTCCGGAGGCATGAAGCAGCGGTTGGGAATTGCACAGGCAATGCTAAATGATCCGAAGATTTTAGTGTTGGATGAGCCGACGGCAGGCTTGGACCCGAAGGAGCGTGTACGGTTCCGTAATCTGATCTCAGATGTTGCAAGCGAGCGGATCGTTATTTTGTCGACCCATATTGTATCGGATGTAGAGTATATTGCAGACCAGATCATGCTGATGCGTGGCGGCTGCATAGTTGCGATAGGTACGGTTGAAGAGCTGGTAGAGACAATTGCGGGAAAAGTATGGGAAGTGGTGACAGATCGCTGCAATGCAGATGCGTTGTGTGGAAAGTATGACATTATCAATTTGCGGCATGAACAGGACATGGTAGAACTGCGGATTGCATGTGATGGTAAGCCGGATGAAGATGCACAACCGGTTACACCAACGTTGGAGGATCTCTATCTGTATGAGTTCCGGGAAACAACAGAAGTAAAGTAGAAGGGAGAAAAGCGATGGGAAGTTTGATCAAGTTTGAATTTCGAAAGATATATAAGAAACGAATGAACCTGGTGGTATGTTGTATCACAATTTTTCTGATCGTGGCATTTGGGATTGCCAATATAGTACAGACTTATACATACAATGAGAAGGGAGATACGATTTCCGGACGGGCATATGTGAAATACAAGAAGCAGATTGCAAAGAAATTAGAAGGACAGCTTACGAACGAGAAGGCGAAGGATGTCATAGCGGAGTATCAGAATATGGTCGCAACGCCGGGATATTATGAGGGCGAAGGGGAGGACGGTCATTTTACGGATGAGGTCTATTGTTCTTATTTTATACCACATCGGCAGATTCTGTTAGATATTGCACATGTATATGATGAGCCGGGAGCGCAGACATGGGGCAGTAACCTCAATAAGCTATCGTTAAATGATATCAAGCCGTTATACGAAGCAAAGAAGAATCGGTTTCAGATGATCTTAGAGGCAGGATCTGGAGACTGGAATTATACGGCGGCAGAGAAGCAGTATTGGACGAAACAGTATGACAAGATTGCAGAGCCGGTGACCTATGGTTATGCAGAAGGATGGAGTACCTGGTTTGCTATGGCTGGATTCTTTTTCTATGTATTAGTTGGTATATTTATCATTATGTCAACGGTGTATGCAGGGGAATATGAGCAGAAGGCAGACCATATTATTTTGACTACCAAGTATGGAAAATCCAAGGTGATCGCAGCCAAGAACATAGCAGCATTTCTGTACGGATTTTTGCTGTCTACGGCATGTATGCTCATTATGGCACTGGTATGCTTTGGATGGTATGGTGCGGAAGGGGCATCGCTGCCGGTTCAAAGTATTTATTTTCAATCGACCTATCCGCTTACGAATGTGCAGGCAGTCTTATTGTATGTGATTATGTGCTATCTGGCATCCTTTATGATGATTGCCATGACGTTGTGGTTGTCGGCACGGATGAAAAATGGTCTGTCGGTATTAGCGGTCATGCTGTTGCTTGCCTTTGTTCCAATCTTTATGAACGAAAGTATGACCAATGGGGTGTATAATCACATATTAGCACTATTGCCGTACAATGCGATTTTAGATGGTGGATATAATAAGATCTTATCCTATCCGTTTGGCTCCTGCGTATTGAACTATATGAATATGAGGATTGCCCTGTACCTGATTCTGGCAGCGGTCATTATTCCATTTGCAGGATGTGCATTCTGTAGGCATGAAGTACAGTAAATGCGCTAAATATTTGCATGGTTCCAGTAGCGGAGCAGAATCCATATGACCCATAGACCGCCGGTGAGGATGATGAGGATCAGATCAGGGATGATCCGGGCGTTGTGGGTGATACTTGCAAAGAATGGAATTATCATATACAGAACCTCCTAACAGATTGCATTTTGCGTTTCCTGTTATTAGTATAAGCGGATAATGGAAAAATAGCAGATAAGAATTAGATAAGAATATGGGGCATAATGTGAGATATAACAGAGAAGTTTATTGTGCAGGATGGCGACTATGGGAAATGGAGTCGTTATCTTGACAGGGACATTTTGCGTCCGTATAATTTAGGACAATAGAAATGTTAGAAGGGAAGTAAGAACATGCCGGAACAAGTAGTAGAACAGTTGATTGCCAGAGGATGGCATATCTCTTTTGCAGAATCCTGTACAGGAGGTCTGGCAGCCGCTTCGTTGGTCAGTGTACCGGATGCATCTAAGGTATTAGATGTCAGTTTTGTAACATATGCAAATGAAGCCAAGATCGAATATTTGGATGTGGATGCAGATACGATCGCACAGCATGGTGTTGTCAGTGAGCAGGTTGCCTATCAGATGGCGGCGGGAGTGGCAAAGCGTGCCCATTCAGAAGTAGGAGTTGGAATCACAGGAATTGCGGGACCTACCGGAGATACACCGGATAAGCCGATTGGAATGGTCTGTTTTGGATTTTATATCAATGGAAAGACATTTACGTCTACGCAGTATTTTGGAAATATCGGACGGAATGAGGTTCGGTTGGCAAGTACTAATTATGTGTATGCGCAGCTCCAATGTCTACTCAACATACAAACACCCTTGCACAGCGTAAGTTAGGACGGACCTTGTGCCCAACGGACGCAACGGCCTAGAAAAATTGGTTCCAAGCCGGGGCCGTTTGCACTTAATTGCTCCAGTAGCAGCACTAAATTCGTGCTACGCACTTATTAAGTGCTGACAGTCATTAAGTGCTGACAGTCGCAAATGCCCCTCTTTGGAATCCAAATTTTTCTCTCCGAAGCTGATGTTGGCACAATGTACTGTCATTAATATATACGCTGTGTTTATCGCCCACCCGAAGCCGTCCGGCGTTAATAGGCTCCGGAACTTTAATTGTGGTTAAAATTGATACTTTGATTATAGGACATGATTGAGTGATATATCATTTGAAATAGAAAAAGCGGATATGAATTAAAGATGAGCACTTGTAATTGGTGCACATCTTTAATTCATATCCGCTTTTCTTTATATAACAGGTTGAATAATTTCCTGTTCTTGCATAATAATCAGAGATCGTCATAAGCCATATTAATAAATTGATCGGGTAATACTCGTAATAAATCAATATATTTTCTATTCCTATAGCGCAATATTACAGTAGATCACCTGCACCAACGAAGGAACGGCTTTGGGTGGGCGATAAGCACAGCGTAGTAGATTCTGATAGGAACAGCGCGAAACACAATAACATAAATATCGGTTGCAAGGATATAACATCTATCATAAGCAGGTACTTCAGAACCGCCGGTACTTGGCGAGGTGTTTTCGAGCCTAGTACCGCTGCGAGTGTACCGCTGCGAGTGATGAGTAGCGAGAGCGTGCCTGCGTTGATATGTTATATCCAAAACAACCGATTTGTAACCTGAATGTTTCGCGCGTCCGTCTTCACTTACGCTGTGCAAGGGTGTTAATTCTTCTTCCAGGTAGATGGTGACAAACACACCAGCAACGGGAACAACTCCAATCGTCCGGCAAGCATATCAAACATCAATACATACTTGGAAAATCCAGAGTAAAGATCAAAGTTTCCGGTCGGGCCAACAAGTGAAAGTCCGGGTCCGATATTGCCAAGTGCAGATGCTACAGCTGTAAAGTTTGTAACAAGGTCGAATTCGTCGATGCTGATCAGGAGTGTCGATGCTACAAAGATCAGCATATATACAATGAAGAAGATATTGGCAGAACGCAGCGCATTATGTGCAAGCGGTTTGCCGTCAATTTTAATGATCTTCACATTACGGGGATGACACAATTGTGCAATCTCTTTCTTAACAGTCTTCAAATAAATCATAATACGGGATACCTTAATACCACCGCACGTACTGCCTGCACATCCACCGATAAACATTAACAGTACAATAATACTCTTAGAAAAGCCGGGCCACACATCAAAGTTGGTCGAAGCAAAACCTGCTGTTGTCATAATAGAGCCAACCTGAAAGCTTGCATGACGGAAACTTTCTTCTGCTGTGTAGATACCAGTTTGAAAAATGTTTATAGCAATTAATGCAGTCGTAGCGAAGAAAATTACTACATATGCGCGAATCTCTTCCATTTTAAATGCATCCTTTAACCGTTTGATTCGGATAAAGAAGAAAAAGTTGTAATTGAATCCAGACAGGAACAGGAAAAAGGTCACTACATATTGGATAGCAGGAGAATATCCACCAAGGGAATCATTCTTAACCCCGAATCCACCAGTACTTGTCGTGGTAAATGAGGTACATACGGCATCGTAAAATGGCATCTTGGCAACCAATAAACTGATGATCTCTAACATGGTAAGCGCAAAGTAGATTGCATATAAGTAATAAGCGGTCTTCTGAATCTTTGGTACTAGTTTTCCAACGCTCGGGCCCGGGCTTTCTGCTTTCATCAGGTAAAGATCCTGCCCGCCGCTTAGAGGAATCAGAGCCAGCATGAATACGATTACTCCCATACCACCGATCCATTGGATAAAACATCTCCAGAAATTCATGCACCGGGGCAGACTTTCTACCTCGTGTAGAATAGAAGCACCGGTTGTGGTAAATCCAGAGATACATTCAAATAAAGCATTCGTAAAGGACGGAATGGAGTGACTGAAATAAAATGGCAGACATCCTGTGATGGATAGCAACATCCAACTTAATGCAGTAACTACAAAACCTTCCTTGGCATAGAACTTGGCATTTTTAGGACGTTTTCTTGTAAGAAACATTCCCACCATGAACATTGCAAGCGAACAGATCAGGAAGTATTTGCCGCAATCCTCTCCATAATATATTGATACGGTAAAAGGTAATATCATTAAGGCGGCCACCGTATTCAAAAGCCAACCTAAGAGGTAAAACATCATTTTAATATTCATTGCTTTCTCCCTATGCTCGCTCTAAAATATCTGTAATATCGGTTAATCCTTTGTTTGTGGTAACAACGATTACGGTATCTCCGTTCATAATACAATCCTTACCACTTGGAGTAATGATCTTGCCATTTCGGATGATCGTACAGATCAACAGGTTCTTTTTGAGGTTCAGATCCATAAGTGGTTTATCAGTTACCTTAGAAGTCTGCCGGATTCGGAATTCCAATGCTTCTACCCGGTCATCTAACATCCTGTGCAGTGTCTCAATGTTGTTGCCCATGGAGTTCTGGAGCGAACGTACATATTGGATAATGGATTTGGAGGTAATGTTCTTTGGGCAGGCGATCGTGCCGATTGGAAGATCGTCAATAACCTCTTCGAATGATACCTTATCTACTTTTGTAATGATCTTGGCATCGCTTACTTTATTGGCAAACAGAGATAGAACAAGATTTTCCTCATCCATATTGGTTAAGGATACAAATGCATCCGTTTCGTCAATTCCTTCTTCTAATAATAACTGACGGTCAGTGGCATCTCCGTTAATAATCATAGCATGTGGAAGGGTGTCACTTAAATGTTCACACTGCTTGAAATTCTGCTCGATGATCTTAACCTGCAAGTGTGCGGATTCTAAATGTTTAGCAAGGTAGTAAGCAATGGTGCTTCCACCAATGATCATGACAGAACGGATTCGCTTTGCTTTGATACCGATCTTTTGAAGCAGGGAATGAATCTCTGCGGGTGGAATGATCACATACATCGTATCGCCACAATGGAGAACGGTATTACCATCCGGGATGATGACCTCGTGGGAGCGCTCAATGGCGCAGATCAAGGTATTTGTATGAATTTTTGTTGCAAATTCATAGACGGTCATGTTATCAACAACTGAATTTGCAGGGATCGGCAGTTGAATCAGGTTGGCTCGTCCCTTGGCAAAAGATGTAATGTCTAATGCACTTGGAACTTCGATCAAACGGGCAATATTTTGTGCACAGGCAAGTTCTGGATTGATTGCCATGGACAATCCTAATTCTTCGCGAAGATATTTGATCTCGTCAAAATATTCTGGATTCCGGACACGTGCGATCGTATTGCAGTTACCAGCTTTTTTGGCAATCAGACAGCAGAGAAGGTTGATCTCGTCTTTGCCAGTTACAGCGATCAATAAGTCGCTTTCTTTGATGCCTGCTTCCATCTGCGTACGGAACGAAGTACCATTTCCTTCAATGCCCTGTACGTCCAATTCCGATAATAGTTTGTCTAATTTGTCACTGTTCGTATCGATGACTGTAATGTCGTGTTTTTCTTCATTTAATTCTTCTGCCAAGGCGTAGCCGACTTTGCCACACCCTACAATAATAATTTTCATAGTATTCTCCTGTTAAAAATATTACATTTCCCTCGAAACCAACGGTTTCTGGGTGCTTGTTGTAGTCGCATGAGTGCCATTGTGCGCGAATGCCCACTTCGAAACCTTCGGTTTCTCAGTGTTCGTTACACTCATATAGTTTTCAATAAATGCCCTAGCCTGCCAGCAGTCTGTGCATTTATTTGAAAACTGCATTCGCATTTATGCGTTCATTATATCACAACCCCAAAAATATACTATCGTTCCCAATGGGATTTTAACTGTGCCTTAGCTATAGTGTAGCATATGCTACACATAGCGGTTGATGTGTACATAAATCTTACCTTTACGTGTGTTTCCTCCAACATGATCAAAGACGAATTTCCCATGTCCCCGTACAGAAAAAATATCCCCATCCTTTAAGAGAGAACTGTTACGTCCGGTGATGTGTCCATTTAATGTTACCCGCTTTTCTTCAAAAAGTGCCAATGCTTCTTTGCGGGAACATTTTAATAAGGTGGCTAGAATGACATCCATTCGAAGGGATGCTACCGGGAATGTCTCCTCGACAAGGGTAGGAGCTAAGGCAGGAATATCTGTCGACACAATCTCGCATTTGACATTCGTGTGCTTTACCTTGGTCAGTTCCTTACAGATATACTCCGCAATGGATGGCAGACAATAGATATATGCAGTTTTTTCCTTTACTATAATATCTCCAATGGTATCTCGTTCGATTCCTAAGTGCATAAGGGCACCTAAAAAATCGCGGTGAGAAAGAGAATCGCTGAATTTTTCTAACAGCGGCTGTATCATAACAACGGCAATCGGAAATTCGCCGGGATAACCAAATTCTTCCTCAGAGCCAAATCCCACAATCTGTCGTTCGCATAGATCGCCGCCGCCGGATAATTCCATATGGATATAGGAAAGTTCCGGGCGTAGTTCGTCCAACAGGGATTGCTCCGCTACTGACAGGAAATTACTATATGTATATATATTCTGGTTGTAGGCACGTTTTGCAAGATCGCAGAGCCGCCCCTTTAAAATCTGTTCTTCTGTCATATTTACACTCCTTGCCGATATTGTGTATTCATTCCCTCTTCTACAGCGTAAGTCTCTCTCATCGGTGTGAGCGCATGCTTGAAGGTTATGAATCCGGTGTTTTGAAGGTGTCATGATGGTGCAGGCACGCTCGCGCTACGACTCGCACGCAGCAGTACTAAGGTTCGCGATTCCATCGCTCACCAAGTGCTGGCGTACT
>CACWQE010000102.1 GCA_902762905.1 uncultured Lachnospiraceae bacterium
GGAATTGTCTTATGTGCAGGATACTTATGATGAGAGTGCAAAGGTACAGCAGGAAGAAAAAAAGTATGAAGATATTGACCGTGCAACACTTTGCAACAACGAGCAGCTGCTTCCGTTGATCAATCAGTTGGAAGAACAGTTGCCAAGAGACATTCATGTGGAAAGCATTCAGACAGACAACAGTACGGTGGTTCTGAACATGGTGGCAGATAAGAAAGTAACCGTAGGACAGATGCTTTTGAATTTCCAGGAAGTGACATTGCTGCAGAATTTGGATATTCCGCAGATGACAGAGACAGTGGACGATGCTGGAAATACTACATGGACTTATACACTGAACGCAACTTATACACCAATTACTTATGAGGGTGATGAGACAGAAAGTGTAGAGGATACGACAGAAGAAACAACGGAAGGAGAGGCAGAGACAAATGAAT
This sequence comes from uncultured Lachnospiraceae bacterium, assembly GCA_902762905.1. Taxonomy (GTDB): domain Bacteria; phylum Bacillota; class Clostridia; order Lachnospirales; family Lachnospiraceae; genus CAG-590. Next base: position 438 of record CACWQE010000102.1, read on the forward strand.
AAAATTAAATTATCGGATTCCGACAAACGTTTGCTCATTATCTTTTTGGCTATCCTTATGGTTGCAGCTTCTTATTTCTTTTTCTTTACCAGAAGCATGAGTAAGGCCTCTGATATAGAGGATGGCAATACAAAGGATCAGGCACAGGTACAGCAGATGGAACAGATGGAAGCTGCCTTGCCACAGGTCCGTGAGAATATGAAAAATCTGAAACAGAAACAGGCAGATATCATTGCAAAGTATCCTTCGGATATTAAAACGGAGAAAGTAATCTGGATTCTTCAGGATATTGAAGATCATAACGATTATCATATTTCGGACATTACCTTTGCAATGTATAACCCACTGCAGATCACACCGGATGTATCGGAAACAACAGATACAAGTGCTGATGAGAGTTCTTCCGATACAACAGAAGAAACCACAAATACAGAAACAACAGATGACAGCAGTACAGATACAGCAACCAATAATGTACAGGCGGTCACAGGCTATTATGCTTCTATTGGAGTGAAATATGATGCGACATATGAAGGTTTAAAAGATATGCTTGCTTATGTAAATGAGTACTCCGATCGTATTACCATAACGGATTTTTCAAGTTCCGTGGATAGTGAGACTGGAAGACTGACAGGTGATATGACGTTCAGTATGTATGTCATTACCAACACAGGCAAGGATTATGTAGAGCCGAAGTTTGATATGATGCTCAAAGGTGTCCAGAATATTTTTGGAAATAACGCCGGAACAGTATCTGGCACAAATTAGTATATGACAGGATAACAAGTAAGAAAGGGGTGTCTTTATGAGAAGAAAACAGAATAATGCAGGTTTTTCATTGATTGAGGTCATCCTTTCTATGGCTATCCTTGCAATTATTTCCATTCCGCTTTTGAGCTATTTTACAGAATCTATGAAGTATAATGCAAAGATGGCGGATAAGCAGCATGCAACAACTCTGGCACAGGAGGTGCTGGAAGATCTGAAGAATCAGGATGTCCTGGTGGCGGATGAAGGAACCGGAGAGACTATCAAGTATCTGCTGGATCATGGATATACTGCGGTGTCAAACGATATGGGAAAAACTGACAGCGCAGGAAAGTTCGTAGGTGGCGAAGGTGTGTTCTATGGTCCTGCAGGAAATATTGGGAAAGATTATGATGTCGTTGTAAAGGCAGAGACTACACCGACAGAAAATACAAAAGAGATTCCGGAAGTCAGTGGAATTGATGATACAAGTGATCTGCTGGCACTAGAGAATGCACAGTTACAGGAGGCTTTGACACATTTCCTTGCAATTAATTCTGCATACGAGTCAAATGCGTCTGCGCGTCTGACCAGTGATCAGATTCGAAACAAAATGAAACGAACAATAGGCATCGATATCCAAAAGGACGGTGCCTATTACGGCGTGAAAGCCAGCTGCACCTATCAGTGTACAGGATTACGTGGTTCAGGTTCCGATGATAGCTATGAATGTGTTCCTTACGCGGAGGAACGTTTAAAAGACGTAAAACATATCTATTTATTGTACAATGTAAATCAATTAACGGATACGGTTAACGTTACAAAAGGCATCGGAGTAGACACTTCGCTGAATCCGGAGATCGAAATTATCTGCCAGAATATTTCTAGTGTGGATCCGGCTTATGCGATTACGGTGACAGGAATCAATATTCCATCTGTCACGACAAATCTGGGAAAGAATGGAAATAATGGAAAGGTATATAACAGCAGTGGAATTCCTTTAACAGACACCAATAATCTGGTAGAGAGCAAGTCGCAGATCCGAAAGATTACATTGCAGGTCAGTGTTTATAAAAAAGGTGAAGGAAATACTGCGGGAGCAGAGCCTTATATCACCGTCAATGCAGCGAAAGGAGAGTAAACCATGAGAAAGTTATCGTTAAAAAATGAAAACCGTGGTGCCTCTTTACTTGCTGTGCTTATTGTACTTGTGGTTGTCAGCGCAATTGCTGTGGTAATCACGAAAGTTACCATTACCAATATCCAGATGAAAGAAGTGGAGCGCGGAACAAAAAAGAATTTTTACAGTGCGGAATCGGTAATGGATGCACTGCATGCAGGAGCTGGGGAAAAATCGGCAGATGCATTAAAAGATGCTTACACTTATGTGATGGAGAATTATGTGATAAGCACAGCCAGTGGTAATGATCTGCAGGATGAATTCGCCAAGAAATATGTTGAGAAGTTAGAGGATACATTTAATCCGGGTGGTACGAATCCAAAGAGCGAAGAAAAAGAGGCAGGAGCAGTTGTTTACAGTATTGCAGATTATGATACTAATATTGTGAAAAGCTGTATTGGTGATGCCGGGGAACAGTCTTATTATCAGACACCGGCTTCCGGCAAAGCAAAGTACGAGGCAGATTACAAAGCGGGTACTTTTACTCTGAAAAATGTCGGAGTTTCTTACACTGATGCACAGAAATATAAGACAACGATTACAACAGACCTGGTATTTACAACTCCAAAATTAAATTTCAATGGTGGCGATGAAATCAAGGAATTTATGAAATATGCATTGATTGCGGATACACAGATTAATGTTAACGCAGGTCCGGTTACGGTTGACGGAAATGCGTATGCCGGCAAGGATGGCATTCTGGCCGACAATAATGGTAGTGGAACATTCAATGGTAAGGTAACAATTACCCGAGGGGATATTGTTACAGACAGGGGATCCTCTCTTGTGATGGGAAATGGCAATTCTTCTATCTGGGCATCGAATGTTGAGACGAAGAGAAATCCATCCGGTTCTGCGTCATCTTCCATTGAACTCAACGGAAACAGTTATATTGAAGATGATTTGACTCTGAATGGTGTGAATAGTACAATTACAGTCAAGGGAAATTACTATGGATACAATTTTCAGGAGAATTATGATTCTCAGGTAGAAACCAAAGATGCTGCGTTTAACAGTGCGATGATGGTGAATGCCAAGAATTGTAAACTGGATTTGAGCAATATTAATTATCTGATGCTTTCTGGACGGACATTTGTTGCAAGAGGAAATGATTCAAAAAATAATGATGTATTATTAGGTGAGTCTCTTTCTG